>USLQ01000241.1 GCA_900555545.1 uncultured Oscillospiraceae bacterium
AACCGCTGCCCTGCCACTGCGAAGTTATTTAGAACAAATGAAAATTTGTCCACTGATTGATTAGTCGTCCTTGGAGTGGCGCGCTCCAATCTGGAATTCGTCGGAGTGTGCAAACATATAGGCGACTGTAATCGGGGTATCTCCAGTTAATTCCTGGAAATCCCGTGTAAAGGTATCCATCTTGCCAAGTCGGATCGCCTGGGCAAAGGTTACCATGCCGTCCGAGGAAAATGGAGCCTCGGAGTCCTCCTGGAACTGGCCGTCTGTTGTGCGCGGGACACCCATCGCATCAAAAATCTGATAGTTTTCCTCGTCTGTGATCTCCTGATAGGTGACGTGGTTGCCCGTCTGTTCGTTGCCAATCTGTACAAATTCAGAGATCGTCATCAGCTCGGCGCCGTTGATGTCAAAAATGTGACGCGGGTACTCGCCGCCGCGGACAAGCGCATAGGCTACCGCCTTGGCGCAGTCTTTGCGGGAGATATAGGCCATCTTGCCGTCGCCCTGGGAGTTCTTCAGTACGCCGTCCCCCTTGACGTAGGTATAGTAGTTGGTAATCATCGCCTCGGCATACTGGGAATTGCGCAGGAAGATATAATCAAGGCCGGCATCCTTGATGTAATTTTCCGTGTAGATGTGATCCTTTTTCTCCACACTGGGGTTCGTCTCATCTGCCGCATTGACAAGGGATGTATAGATGATCTGCTTTACACCTGCGGCCTTGGCTGCATCCACGGCATTGCGGTGCGCACGCTGGCGCTTGGGACCGACAAACGGCATGGAGATCAGCGCTAAACGGTCTGCCCCCTGGAAGGCCTCTGTCAGTCCATCGATTCGATTAAAATCCGTCACATGTGTTTCGATCCCCTGGTCCGCATACGGCTGGAGCGCTGCCTCACTGTACCCACAGAGGATCACATTTTCCTTGTCTGTTAGGGTGAGCAGTACCTTGGCGGCCTCTGCGCCCAGATTTCCGTCCACACCGGTGAGTAAAAGCTTGCCCATCAAAAAGACCTCCTATAATTTTATTTTCCGCCCACTGGGCGGTTATCTTTGTTTCCATCCCTATCATACAACACAGGAGGCGCTTTTATCCAATAGAAAAACAGAATACCCTATTTCAAAACACAAACGCCGGTCATTGATCATCCAGTGTATCCCAGAACAGCTGAACTGCGGGATTTTCCGAGTGGCGTATACAGGCGAGCTCGATCTGAAAGGTGTGGTTAAAATCCCGCACGGGGATCAGACGGATGTTGCCGTTAAAGTCCACTAAATTGTAGTTGTCCGGTGCAAAACCGATCAGATTTTCCGTGATGATGAGCAGCATCTCCGTCTCCAGATCCGGTACGGTCTTGACAATATTGGGGATATATCCGGTGCTGCGCGTCTTCTCCTCCATAATACGGAAAGAATCCCCGATCGATTCAGGGCTGAGCATAATCAACGGGTAGCGGTACAGCTCCTCCATTCCAATTTCATCGGCATGAAAGAGCGGATGGTTTTTTCCCACAAGGGCGGCATACTTCCCCGCGTAGAGTGTCCGGGTGCGCAACAGGGGGGAAGGGGGAAAAGCGGAGTCGATGCAGATGGCAAGGTCGTATACATTTTTTTCCAGTCCTTCGGCCAGATCGCGGATCAGTACCTTGCTCAGCACGAGCGCCACATGCGGGTGGCGCTTTTTAAAGGCGTCCACTACCGGCAGGAGGGACTGGATTTCCACCATGGAGGCGTAGGCGATACGCAGGGTGAGTTCCCGATTCTGCTGGAAGTGCTCCATTTTCATCCGCATATTGCCGTATTGTTCCCACAGGATCTTGGCCTCCTGATAGAAGAGTTCGCCCGCCGGGGTGGGACGTACCGGGGTGACCGTGCGGTCAAATAGCTTCAGGCGGAACTCATTCTCCAGCGCGTGGATGTACTGGGTGACCGAGGTCTGGGAGATATAATTTTTGCGGGCGGTCTCCGTATAGTTACCGCACTCGTAGAGATCGATAAAATATTTGAGCTTTTCGATATGCATCCGCAAGGCCCCCTTATTTGGCTCGGTAAAAGACAGCGTAGGATGTGCCGGTACAGGTGAGGGTCTCCCCGTCATAGGCCGCATTTTGCAACAGGCATTGATATTCTCCGCCCTTTAAGTATTTTTTCATTTTGATTTTGATCTCCTGCCTGCGGGGGAGGATCACAGCCACCAGCTCGTCGGTGTTGCTCGACCGGCGGTAGATAAACGGGTTCCCATCCCGGAACTTGCCGGTGTGCAGCACTTTGAAGTCCGAGGTAGCGCGCAGGCACGCGAGCATCCGCTTCAGGTGCATCAGTTCTCGGACCGTGTAATAGATGGAGTGGGGATCCGCCTGCTGCGCAGCCACCGTATAAGGCGACTCAATCCCCTCCACAGGGAGGTATAGTTCCCCCTCCGTCGTGCTGAATCCGTTGTTTCTGGTGTTGTCCCACTGCATCGGCGTACGGGAACCAGTGCGCTGATAGCCGCCGTCCTTGCTCTTGAGCGGTTGGTATCGCATCCCGATCTCATCCCCATAATAAATCAGCGGCACGCCGGGGAGCGTCAGGTAGATTGCCCACAGGACGCGGATCATGTCGTCGCTGCGCCCGCGGGAGAGGCGAATGATATCGTGGTTGTCCAGCTGTAGGATCTGGTAGCCCTCCGTATGGTTTACCGTCTTGACAGACTCCCGGAACGCGATCAGGAAGATCCGGAACAGGCTGCTCTTTTCACTGATGTAGGTATCCGCATACAGATGCGCGTCGTCCCGGTCCTGTGCCCACTTTTTAAAGAGGCCAAATGGGACGTAAAAGTCCAGATCAAATCCGGCCTTTACAACCGTCTGGCGTGGGTTGTTCCACTCCGCGAGAAAGACCGCCTCTGGATAGTCCGCGTGGATTGCCTGAAGGATCTCCTGCCAAAAGCGGATCGTCCCCTTGTGGGGCG
>USLQ01000242.1 GCA_900555545.1 uncultured Oscillospiraceae bacterium
CCAAAAACTTACTGGCTGCCGCCATGCGTTCTACTGCAATGGATCGTATGACTAAAAAGAGTGAATCAACCGGAGGAGATCAAGCATGAGAAACCGTCATCCGGACTACCTGACCTCCTCCAAGGAGCGGGTCAGCTACTGGGTTTACTTTGTGGGACAGAACTTATTTTATGCGATTGTCGCCTATTCTCTGGTCACCTACATGATGATGATCGGCGTCGACGTGACCAAAACCGCCACTGTTATGTTCGCTGTCAAGCTGTGGGACGCCGTCAATGACGCTCTCTTCGGCCTGATCTTTGACAAGGTCAAATTTAAAAAGGGGAAGTGCCTGCCGTGGCTGCGCATTTCCACGGCGCTTCTTCCGATCGCCACTGTCCTGTTGTTTATTATCCCCCGCTCCGCCGGGGAAACCGTAAAGCTCGCGTGGTTTGCCATCGCCTACGTGCTGTACGATACGGCCTACACCATCTGCGATGTGCCGGTGTACAGCCTGGTCACCACCATGACGGACAACATGGGGGAGCGCAACACGCTGATGTCCTTTGGCCGCGTGTTTTCCGGCGTGGGCGGCGGAATTGCGATGCTGCTGTGTACAGTGCTCGTCAGCGAATCCGTCGGTTTGAGCTATGGTGCGGTTTCCATTATTATCGCTGTCCTGGGTGCCGTGACCATGCTCCCACTGTGCCGTAATGGGCGTGAGCGCGGCAACACGGGGATTGAAGACGACTCCTTTACCCTGCGGGAAATGTTCCGCTATCTGGGGAAAAACAAATACCTACTGCTATTCTATTCCAGCTACGTCATCTGGGGCGCCACCGCCACGGCCTCCTCATTGGGCATGTTTGTCTCCTACTATCTGTTTGGGAACTCCATGTTCAACCTGCTGCTTACGGTAATCGGAGCTGTTCCCGGGCTGATCATCGCACTGTTCATCCCCAAAATTCTCGAAAAAGTCGATAAATACAAGCTGTATGTCTCCTGTATCATTGCCCAGATCATTTTAGGTTTCGCTATTTTTGCAGTCGGATATAAAAATGTGACTGCCTTTATCATCCTGGTCGTTCTACGTGCGATCCCGCTGAGCGCAACCGGGGTACTGGCCTTCATGTTTACGCCAGACTGTGCGGAGTACGGCAAGTTTAAGACCGGCACGGACGCCAAGGGAATCACCTTCGCCATCCAGACTTTCTCCTCCAAAATAGGCTCGGCCATCAGTTCCTCCCTTGGAATGCTGATCGTTGGCCTGTTTGGTTGGGTATCGGTTAATGCAAGCAGTTTTGAAGAGCTTGAGCAGCTCAATGTGGCACAGCCGGCCTCTGCCATCGAAGGGCTGTGGATCACCTATATTCTGGTTCCGACAATTGGTCTGTTCCTCTCCCTGATCCCACTCGCCTTCTATAAACTGCGCGACAAAGATGTGCGCATCATGGCCAAGTGCAACTTTGGCGAGATCACACACGAGGAGGCGGAGGCGCAGCTCTCCCGAAAATATTGATTGCCCACCTTGACATTTTGTCTAATTCGCCATAATATTTAATTATAGTATAATAAATTTAGCGAATTGGAGGGAACTTATGATGAAAAACCGTCATCCGGACTATCTCACCACGCCCAAGGAGCGCGGCAGCTATTGGACATACTTTATTGGGCAAAACCTGATCTACTATCTGGTCACAGGTTATCTTGTCACCTACACCATGATGATCGGCGTCGATGTGACCAAGACGGCCGCCATCATGTTTGCAGTTAAGTTCTGGGACGCCATCAATGATGCGCTGTTTGGCCTGATCTTTGACAAGGTCAAGTTTAAAAGCGGCAAGTGCCTGCCGTGGATCCGCATTTCAACAGCCGTCCTGCCACTGACTACGATTCTGATGTTCTTCATTCCGCGATCCGCCGGGGAAGTCACCAAACTGATCTGGTTCGCCATCGCCTACGTGCTGTGGGACTCCGCCTACACCATCTGCGATATCCCGGTGTACAGCCTGGTCACCACCATGACGGACAATCTTACCGAGCGCAACACGCTGATGTCCTTCGGCCGTGTGTTCTCGGGTATCGGCACAGGCGCCACCACTGTGTTGTGCACAGTGCTTGCGAGTGAGAGCGTGGGGGTCAGCTTCAGCGTGATCGCCATTATCGTGGGCGTACTCAGCATTGCCACCATGGCCCCATTGAGCTTTCAGGGCAGGGAGCGCGGCAATACAGGGATTGATGATGAATCCTTTTCCTTAATGGAAATGCTGCGCTATCTGGGCAAAAATAAATACCTGCTGCTATTCTACGCCGCCTACATCATCGCCAACGCACTGGCGACCTCCGGCGCGATGGGGATGCTCGTCTCCTATTATCTGTTCGGCAACTCCATGTTTAACCTGCTGCTCGGCGCGCTGGGTGCCGTACCCTCCCTGGTCATCGCGCTGTTTATCCCACGGATTCTGGAAAAGGTGGATAAATTCCGCTTTTATATGGTCTGCACCGTGATCCAGATTGTTCTGGGCTTCCTGATCTTCTTTATTGGCTACAAGCATATCATCCTGTTCCTCATCTTGACGGTTATCCGTTCCATCCCGCTGAGTGCAACCGGTACGATGGCGTTTATGTTCACACCGGACTGCGCCGAGTACGGCAAGTTCAAAACCGGGACGGACGCCAAAGGGATCACCTTCGCCATCCAGACCTTCTCGGCCAAGGTAGGATCCGCCGTGAGTTCCTCCCTGGGGATGCTGATTGTCGGCCTGTTTGGCTGGATCACCGTCAACGCGAACAGCTTTGAGGAGCTGGAGGCCCTCAATGTAGTACAGCCCGACTCCGCAATCACCGGGCTGTGGATCACCTACGCGCTCGTACCCGTGATCGGATCCCTGCTCTCTCTGATTCCCCTCGCCTTCTACAAGCTGCGCGACAAAGATGTGCGCATCATGGCCAAGTGCAACTTTGGCGAGATC
>USLQ01000243.1 GCA_900555545.1 uncultured Oscillospiraceae bacterium
ACAGGATCCCCGCGCCTTCAAGGCCATCAAGAGCCTGTGTGAGGCATCCAATCCCGACAACATCGTCGCTCCGTTCCTCGTGATGGGCGGCACGGACTCCTACCACTATGAGAACGTGTGCGATAACATTTACCGGTTCTCACCGTTTACGGTGGATCTGAGCCTGGTGATGTGCACGCACGGCACCAATGAGCGCCTGCCCGTGGCATCCATCCCAGAGGCCTTAAAATTCTTTAAGCGCTATATCCGCACTGTATCAGGTAAATAAATATACCAACGGCCGGGATTACTCTCCCGGCCGTTGTGCTACTCTTCTATTCTTTTCCGATCTCCGCGGCGCTTGCTTATAAAATACCAGCCCACGCCGACGATATCCGCCAACGCCCAGCCGATTGGAACCGATACCCAGATCCCGGTGACGCCGATGGTATCTACGGCGGAGAGCACATACGCCAGCAGCACACGGGTACCCAGCGAGAACACCGTCAGCACAACGGACATCCCCGGCCTGGCAACTGCACGATAATAGCCATACAGCAGGAACAGCAGGCCGATGCCAAAGTAGAATGCGCCCTCAATACGCAGGTACTCCACACCGACAGCAATAACCCCCGTCTCCTCCGCCTGGACAAAAATCCCCATCAGCTGCGGTGCGAACACGCACACCAGTATGCTGATAATGGCACAGAAGAAAAACGAGGTGAGCACAGCGCTGCGCGTCCCCTTTCGGATCCGTTCTTGGTTGCCCGCCCCGTAGTTCAGGGCAATGAAGGTGGAAAAAGCATTGCCAAAATCCTGCACCGGCATGTAGGCAAATGAATCGATCTTCACGGCCGCGGCAAAGCCTGCCATCACCGTGGCGCCAAAGCTGTTGACCAGCCCCTGTACCATCAGGATTCCGAAATTCATCACCGACTGCTGGACGCAGGTCAAAAAAGAAAAATGCGAGAGCTCCTTGAGAATCCCGGAATCCCAGTGCATGAACTGCCGCTCAAAGCGCAAGGACGGGAAACGGATCCAGACATAGACCGCCAGACCGATCCCCGAAAAAAACTGAGAAATTACCGTCGCAATAGCGGCACCAGTCACTCCCCACGGGATTACAAGCACCAGCAGGAGGTCAAGGCCAATATTCATCACAGCTGATACTGCGAGGAACACGAGCGGAACGGTGGAATTCCCGATCGACCGCAGCAGACAGGCGTAGTAGTTGTACAGGAACGTCGCCGGCATCCCAATGAAGATAAAAAGCAAATATTCGCGCATCAGTGGGGACACATCCGCCGGTACATTCATCAGCCGGAGGATTGGATTCACTCCGGCGAATACAACGGCCTCCATCACGAGCGTCACGATGAGGATCAACACAAAGGAGAGGAAAATCCCCTTTTTCATCCGCTGCGTATCCCCTTTGCCATAGTAAATGGAAAAAAAGGCGCCGCTCCCCATACATAGCCCCAAAATTACCGAGGTCAAAAACGTCATGAGGGTATAGGCGGATCCAAGGGCTGCCAGTGCGCCCTCCCCCAAAAAGCGGCCGACGATCAACGTATCTGCAATATTGTAAAACTGCTGCATCAGATTGCCGAGCATAATCGGCCATGCAAACAAAAGCAGCCCCTTGGTAATGCTCCCGTGGAGTAAGTCGCGCTTCATTGTATGATCCATCCTCACTTTCTGAATATTCGGCGGATGAGCCTTTGACCAAACCGCTGTTACAGGGGGATAACAGCGCCTATCAGCAGGATAACAAGCTTTTCCACCGTCATGCGGCGGACAAATTCGATCACCGTGCATACGAGATATACACCCACCACGCTGATCACCATATGTACAATCAGCAGGCCGCTGTCCGAGTGGGCGGCATTGTGCAACAAATCCCCCCACAAAAAGGGACGCACCAAGTTGTTATCATGGATCAGGTAGACGCCAAAGGTACACGCGGCCACACCGTTGATAAACCGGCTGTGGAATGGCTTGAAATGGAGGAAGATCAGCATCAGCCCCACTGCCGCCCCAATCGTCAGGATGGATGGCCGGTCGTAGAAATAAGTGGAGTATGCCATGTGACCCGTTGTATCCATCACTATGGTGGAGAGGAACATCAGCCCCACGCACACAGGTGTCAAAGAGTATCGCAGCCACCGGCGGTCAAAGCGCTCACGATAGAGCCGAATATATCCGCCCACCGCATAAAGAAGCAGCAGTTGAATCAGTTCATTCCCATAGAGATTCGGATCATACCGGTGTTTGTTAAAAACAGTTGGGATCACACTCCAAATCGCGAGGGCGATCTCCAGCAGTTTTGTATATGCGCGAAAGTCCAGCGATCCCAACAACCGGTTGATGTACGGCGAAAAAATATAAACCAGCAAATAGACAGTAAAGAACCAATAGGCCTTGTATATCACCGGGAAAAACACCGGAAGCACCGTGGACTTTGTCCACTCGGTACGTCCCATAAGATAAAAAAGGAGAAAAAAGGCCACTGAGTAGAACCACACCTGGCTCCAGAGTGTCAGCCCCTTCTTCACCGTGGGTTTTGAACGGATCATGAAGAATCCGGAAATCATCATAAACAGATCGACCCCCAGATCCCCCAGCCGGGCAAACTGTACCAGGAACAAGTTGATGCCAATGCCCATCGCCTCATGATTAAATCCCCCGTGAACACAGTAATGGTGCATGACAATTAAAAACATTGCAAAAATACGCAATAGCTCCATCGCCGAGTTACGTTCTCTGCGCTCTCCTGGTTGATGCTCAACACGAATTAAATTTTGACGCTTAGCCTGAAGCAAAATTGCGCCCCCTATTCCTCAATTCGCTCAAAAAATCCCCGCCCTATTATATCACATACCAGTATAAAGTTTAAGTTTTATCTGCTCATTCAAAACAGATCTCATTCCATGCCGGCAGGAATGAGATCGCGCGTTTTAGAAAGAA
>USLQ01000244.1 GCA_900555545.1 uncultured Oscillospiraceae bacterium
CGCGTACGAAATCCAAGTGTGACGCGATCAAGGATGCCATCAAGGTGCATTTTCCGAACAGCCGCACGGAGGTCACAACGGCACAGGTGGATGCTGACGACGTCAAACAGCTGGTCAAGTTAATCCAGGACTACAAGCCGGATATCGTCCTGAATCTGGCGCTGCCGTATCAGGATCTGCCAATCATGGATGCGTGCCTGGAGACGGGCGTCCACTACGTGGACACCGCCAACTATGAGCCCAAGGATGTGGCCAAGTTCGAGTACAAGTGGCAATGGGCCTATCGTGAAAAGTTTGAGAAGGCCGGCATTACGGCGCTGCTTGGCAGCGGCTTTGATCCCGGCGTGACAGGCGTCTTTTCCGCCTATGCTCAAAAGCACCACTTTGACGAGATCAACTACCTGGATATTCTGGACTGCAACGCGGGCAGCAACGGCCTCCCCTTTGCCACCAACTTCAATCCGGAGATCAATATCCGCGAGGTCAGCGCCAAGGGCAGCTATTTTGAAAACGGAAAATTCATCGAGACAGAGCCGATGTCCATCAAGCGCGTCTATAACTTCCCGGAGATCGGCCCTAGGGATATGTACCTCCTTCACCACGAGGAGATGGAGTCCCTCGCGATCAACCTCAAGGGGATCCAGCGCATCCGCTTCTTCATGACGTTCTCCCAGAGCTATCTGGACCACCTCAATGCGCTGATCGACGTGGGCATGACCTCCATCGAGCCGATCAACTTTGAGGGGAAAGAGATCGTGCCGCTCCAGTTCCTCAAGGCGGTGCTGCCGGACCCGGCCTCCCTTGCCGCGCGGACGAAGGGCAAGACGAATATCGGCTGTATTTTCCGTGGGAAAAAGGACGGTCAGGATAAGAACTACTACCTCTACAATGTTTGTAACCACGAGGAGTGCTATAAGGAGGTCGGCGCGCAGGCCGTCTCCTATACCACGGGCGTCCCGGCCATGATCGGCACGTCTCTCGTGATGACGGGCGCTTGGCAGAAGCCCGGTGTCTATAACATCGAGGAATTCGATCCCGATCCGTTCATGGATGCGCTAAACAAGTTCGGCCTGCCGTGGCAGGAGAGCTTTGATCCGGAGCTTGTGGACTGATGAAGGATTACGCACAGATCGCGCGCGGCCTCCCGTCGCCGTGCTATCTGATCGATACGGATCTGCTCCGGAAAAATCTGGAGCTCCTGCGCAGCGTGGAGCAGCGGACGGGCTGCAAGATCCTCCTCGCGCAGAAGGCATTTTCCATGTATTCGCTCTATCCCATGATCCGGGAATATATCAGCGGCACAACGGCCAGCTCGCTCTTTGAGGCGCGGCTCGGACGGGAGGAGATGGGCGGTCAAACGCACATCTACGCCCCCGCCTACCGGCCGGATGAGTTCCCGCAGATCGCTCAGCTCTGCGACCATATCGTGTTCAACTCCTTTGAGCAGCTCGAGCGCTTTTATCCAATGGTGCAGGCGGGTTCGCGCCGCCCGTCGTGCGGGATCCGCGTCAACCCCGAGTATTCGGAGATCGAGACGGCCCTTTACAACCCGTGTGCGCCGGGCTCGCGCATGGGGATCACGCTGGAGCACTTTGAAAAGGGCGACCTGAGCAAGATCAGCGGTATCCACTTCCACACCATGTGCGAGCAGGGGGCCGATACGCTCGAACGTACGCTCGACGCCGTGGAGGAGAAGTTTGGCAAATATCTCGGGGCGCTCGAGTGGGTCAACTTCGGCGGCGGCCACCACATCACCCGAAAGGACTACGATGTGGAAAAGCTGATCGCCTGTATTGAGCGCATCCGGGACCGCTACGGCGTCCAGGTCTATCTGGAGCCGGGGGAGGGCGTGGTACTCAACACGGGGTTCCTGTGCTGCACGGTGCTCGACACCATGAAAAATGGGCTGGATATCGCACTGGTGGACACCTCCGCAGCGTGTCATATGCCAGATGTACTGGAGATGCCCTACCGGCCGGAGATCATCGGGGCCGGCAAGCCGGGGGAAAAGATGTACACCTACCGCCTCGGCGCACCGACGTGCCTGGCGGGCGATATCATCGGCGACTACTCCTTTGACCGCCCGCTTGTGCCGGGGGACCGCCTGGTGTTCTGCGACATGGCATTGTACACCATGGTCAAGAACAACACATTTAATGGCATCAACCTGCCGGCTATCGCCACATGCGGCGGCAGCGGTACGCAGGTGGTGCGCACCTTTGGGTACGAAGATTTCAAATCCCGCCTTTAAAGTGGATCTTCCAGTTTTCCCCGGCATTGCCGGGGATTTATCTTTGGATGATCCAGTATACTGAAAACGACAGGGAGGATGAAAATGGAAGAGCGCCTCGAAAGACAGCTTAAATTTATCCTGGAGATCGACAAGGAGAAGAACATCTTCCGCCAGACGCACCTGTCTGGCCATGGGCGGAACGAGAACGACGCAGAGCACGCCTGGCACATGGCGATTATGGCCTACCTCCTGCGGGAGTATGCCAATGAGCCGGTGGATGTTGGCCGCGTGATACTCATGTGCCTGATCCACGACGTAGTGGAGATCGACGCAGGGGATACCTATGCCTATGACGCGGAGGCTCTGGCTACGCAGAAGGCGCGTGAGAACGCCGCTGAGGAGCGGATTTATGCGCTACTGCCCCCTGACCAGGGGGCGGAACTGCGGGCGATTTTTGACGAGTTTGAAGAAAATAAAACGCCGGAGGCACGGTTTGCCCACGCTATGGATAATTTGCAGCCGCTGCTGCTCAACGACAGCAACGGCGGCGGAGATTGGCGGGAGCACCAGGTAACAGCGGAGCAAGTGTATGGCCGCCAGAGAAAGACGCGGGAGGGCTCCCAGCGGCTGTTTGAACTGGTGGACGATCTGATCCGGCGCAACATCCGGCGGGGGAATATCCGCCCGTAATGGCAAGGAAAACCCGG
>USLQ01000245.1 GCA_900555545.1 uncultured Oscillospiraceae bacterium
CCCTTCCAGGCCGCCATCGACGATTTTACGGGCACAGTCGATCTGCACCTTGCCCAGTTCGCGGCCAAAGCGATCCATCTCCCGCAGGACGAATGGCGCCATCTTAATCTGCGCGTTCCGGTCTGCGGCCGCACGATAGTCAGCCTTTGCCTGTTTGATACGCGCTTTATCCTTGCTGGCCTTCGCCGCTTTAATCCCATCCTTGGAGAGCTTGGCCGGTGTTTCGTCCTTGAGTTTTTCGGCCGCTTCGACCATCTCGACCACTTCCACCAGACTGCTGTCGCTGAGGGTGTTGTTTCCAAAGTCCTCAAAAAATGCACGGATTTTAAGTACCTTGATAATCCCCTGCTGCTTGAGCTCCGTCAGGTCGTAGAAGAAATACGGGATCACGTTGACGATTGCGCCTATCACGGAGACAACGATGAGCATCCGTACCATGGAGGTGAGGATATCCGGATCATACAGGGAGAAGTAGGAGATATCGGCGCTGCCGTTGGCGATGGCCTGATTGACCACATCGCCAACGCGGGAGCCGTTGTCCATGATCCGGTTCATGACCGAGGTGTCATTGAGCACCTGGCGTGCGACTGTCTCATTGATGCCGAACCGCTCATACAGGGCGGGAAGCACGCCGCTGGTGACGAGCGTTACAATGCCGCCGAGCGCCGTGATGGTGGAGAACATACCGTCGATCCGCTCCCCGGTGACGTACTGCTGGTAGTCGCGGATATCGGCCTGAATCGTCGGGGTGAGGATCTGGGCAAAGGCGTTCATCAGTGCGTTCATGTAAAAGCAGATCACCAGAATCAGCAGGCTGTTGATAAAGGGGAACATCAGCGCAATAAAGACGACATTGAACACATTCGTCATGATCAGCACACCGCGCTTGCCCCACTTGCGGATGCAGAAGGGGGAGGCCACCATGCCGACAAAGCCGGCGCTCTGGCAGAAGAGGGTGATCAGCGTGTACTCCGTGCCGGAGCATACCCCGCCGTAGTTGTACAGATACTGGAGCATGGTGGTGACGGCGGACTCCAGGAAGCCGAGCCAGCCGGCCAGCGCGATCACCCAGAAGTACTTGTTCCGAACCACCTCGCGCAGGGAGTCCATAAATTTGATCTGGATGACATGCGTCTTTGCCTGTACGATCTTTTCCTTAGTATTGACATAGATCACAATGCAAAGTACGATACCCAGGATGCACAGTGGCGGATAAACGTAGCGGTACAGGCGGATATCATACATATTGTTGTTGGTGAACCACTGGGCGAACAGCGGCATGACAAGCCCCATGATGGAGGGCGCTATGGAATAGACAACGCCCTTGATGGACGCTACATCCGTACGCTCCTGAGAGTTGGGAGAGAGCACGTGCAGCAGGTTGTCGTAGGATTCGTAGAAGAAGTAGTAGAAAAAGTTCTGAGCAAAGTTAAAGAGCAATACGATCACACACGTGGCAATATAGCCCTTGCTGCGGCCAAAGAGATCCCCGCTGCCAAAGAGTGCCTCCATCTGATCGTATGGGAACCACACAAAGGCGATCGTCAACAGCGCGCTGGGGATACCGGCCTTGACAATGTAAGGCTTATATTTGCCGTCCTTCCCGCGCGTGTTATCGATGATGTTGGCGCGCACACCGGAGAGCGGGATATTCACCAGCACGGAAATCACATACAGGATGTACATATCCGTGGGGCGGATACCGATTGTGTTCCCGATCAGGACATTGGTGGTGGAGAGGATCACGTTCAGTGCCATGACGGAAAGGAACTTGACGCCGATTCCGCCGCCGGCATACGCGATGATCTCCTTAAATGGCATGTACCGGCCCTTTGGCGCCTCGTTCCAGTAGAGGCGGACGTCGGTGAGCAGGTTTCTCAACTTGGATGTTTTCATCTGTTTCTCCCCTTTATCCGAAATATGATGAAATTTATTTTTCTTCTCCCCGAATCCACGCGGGTGAAACCTCTGTGTACCAGATCTCCTGACAGGCGGTGTCCGGTTCAAACAGGATGCCGACATTGCCATTGGGCAGTTGGGTCAGCGAGCTGTAGACAAACTCACCCTCCTTCAGCAGGCGGGCATAGGGGAAGGTCTCGCCGCCGTCCTCAGACAGGCGGATGGTTCCGCTTTTGCGCTCCTTGCGATCGGCCGCGTTGAGGAATACCACATAGGGTTTATCCATCCCACGCAGCCGTAGGACCGCACTCTGGCAGATGGGCTGGGGCAGGCTGTCGTCCCAGTCGAAATCCTCCCATGTCTCGCCGCCATCCCTGCTGTAGGCGACCGCAACGCTGCGGCGTTTGTCGTGGTTGCGCATAAAGTATTTGAGTACGCCGCCCTCCTGCTCGATCACCTGGGATTCCGTGAGCATCTGGCTGTTGGTCACGCGGCGGCAGCTGAGCCTGCGCCCGTGGAGCGTACGCGTGTCGTTGGGCGTCACGCCGCGGCGCCATGTCTGCCCACCGTCGTCGCTGTAGATCACACAGCAGGAGAGGCAGAGCGGGAATTTGCGTGCGCCAAAGTAGATCGGTACTACAATGCGCCCGGCATACTTACCCGATTCGATCACGATCCCACTGCCGGGGCCGGGGCCGATGAAGGTCATAAATTCCTCTTTGACCTGGGCGTTTAGGGACTGCGGTTTGGACCAGGTAAGGCCGTCGTCATCACTATAGCACATCATCAGGGTGGCGGTGTTCTCCTCGTGATACGGGCCGCCGGTATAGATATTTCCCACCGCCTGACCGCCCTGTGAGACGTCCCCGCCGTCCGAAACGACAAGGTCCGTCGCGCGGCCACCTGTGGTATACAGCTTGCCCCCGCGCAATACATAGCGCTTGAACCCTTTGCGGATGTAGCGGTTCCCCTGTGTGTCCTCCGCGGCACCGCGGTTGCAGTTGAGGATACCGACACCTGCCGGTGTGTGG
>USLQ01000246.1 GCA_900555545.1 uncultured Oscillospiraceae bacterium
CGGACTGACCGCCGTTGCCAACTATGTGTTCTGGAACCATCACGAGCAGCAGAAGGGCCATTTCCGCTGGGATGGGAACCGCGATATCGCGGAGTTCCTGCGGATCTGTAGGGAGGTCGGTTTGGGCGTGTTTTTGCGGATCGGGCCGTGGTGCCACGGGGAGGCGCGCTTTGGCGGATTCCCGGACTGGCTGATGCCCCTGCGCGGCAAGCGAAAGGACACCCCCAAATATCTCTACTATGTGGAGCGCTACTGGCGTGCCCTGTATGCGCAGGTGGCGGAGTTCTGCGACGGGGAGACGATTCTCGGAATTCAGTTGGAGAATGAATATACCGGAACCATTGACCATATCCATACACTCCGCAACATCGCAGAGCGCGTAGGCTTCAAGGTGCCGTACTTCACCATGACCTCCTGGCCGACCAACACGCCGGATAAGAGCTTTTTGCAGATGATGGGCGGCTATCCCGAGGCGCCGTGGACCTATCATAAAAAGCCGCTTGAACCGGCGGGACGCTTCGCAATTTGCGAGGGGCGCACGGAGACGGAAATCGGGGAGGATCTGATCAAGGGGAAGCGTGAGAAGGCCACCTTTGACGACTTCCCCTATACGGGCTGCGAGGTCGGTACCGGCAATCAGGTCACCCAGCACCGCCGCCCGATTATCAGCGACCGGGACGGCTACGGCGTCGCCTTTGCAAAATTTGCCTCGGGCATGAACCTGATGGGTTATTATATGTTCCATGGCGGACGTAATCCGCGCGGCGAACTGCTCCAGGAGAGCAAGCGCACTTTTTATCCGAACAACTATCCCATTGTAGACTATGATTTTCAGGCGCCGCTCTCCAAGGATGGCATCTGCCGGAAGCACGGGGACCGCCTGCGCCTGATGCACCTGTTTATCAACACGTGGGATCGCGATATCGCCCGCAAGCAGACCTTTTTCTCCGGTGAGGCACAGCTGCCCTACTGCTCTGTCCGCTGTGGCGGGAATGCGGATGGCTATCTCTTTATCGGCAACTATGAGCGCGGGGCACAGTCTGCTCCGCTCGAGTTTAGCGCCCAGCTCGCCGGCGATGTGGAGCTAAAACTTCCGCCGCTGCAGATTGCGGCTAAGGAGATGACATTTATTCCGTTCCGCTTTGAGGTGCGCGGCGTCACCTTTGACTATGTGACGGCGCAGCCGGTGGCCCGTGTGCAATGCGGGGATCAAACAGACCTGTACTTTATGCGCATGGAGCGTCAGCCGGTGGTTCTTTCGGTAAACGGAGAGGCCTTTACATGTGAAGCGGAAACCTATGATGCGGGCAAGGGGGTTCGGCTGCACTTTATGGATCAGGAGTGTGCACTGCGTTTCCACCTCGTCAATGGCACGCCCGTATTCAGCGACGGCACCATGTGGACGCATCGGGACGCCATTTATGCCCTGCTTGAGAACGGGCAGCAGATAACCGTGGATGGCCAGACGCACACCTGCTCTTTTGAGGAGCCGGAGGACGCTGTCCGGATGGAGCGGATTGGTAAGGTCAAGCTGCCATATGACTCCTATCTCTATTCTCACGGGGATCGCGGCTATTACCGTTTGAATTTCCAGATGGACCGGTTGCGTGAATTTGACGATGTGGCGGTGGACATCCGGTTCCGCGGCCTGAATTTACAGGTGTTTTGCGGCGGCGTGCTGGTGGATGACTATTTCAATACGGATGGTTATTACCACCTCCATATCCGCCATTTCCGGGACCTGCTTGAGCGCAGCGGCGGAGAGGTGCTGATCAAAACCTCTGCCCCCACGGCGCACGGTGTGGGCCACGTGTACAGCGAGATCGAAATGAAGCCCGGCTTTGAGGATTTAACGCTCGAAAATGTGCGCCCTATCCGGCTGGAGCAAATTGCACTCAAGTCCAATTAAAAGGATCAGGAGCACATGATAGAACAATACTCGTTTCACTACGACTATACCCAGTGTATGGTGATGAAAATGCCGCTGGCTTACCCGGAAAAGGATGGGAAAACCAGCCATGTCATCAATAATTTTGAGGACACGCTGGACATGATCCGGATCATAGACGCTGTTACACAGGGGATCACAAAGATCCTCTACCTGGTGGGCTGGCAATACCTCGGCCACGATGATAAATATCCGGACTTTTTCCAGGTGAACGAGGCGCTGAGGCGCCCGCAGGACGCCACAGCACACGAGAGTATGCTCTGGCTGATGCATGAGGCTAAAAAATATCATACGATCGTGAGCGTGCATATCAATTTTAACGACGCCTACGAGAACGCGCCCTCCTTTGACCGCTATGTAAAAGCGGGCGCGCTGATCCGTAAAAAGAATGGGCAGCCCGACCCCGTCGAGCGGTACAATGGGCGCAAGTGCTATAAGATCTCCTTTAAAGAGGAGTGGGAGTCGGGACTGTTCCGGGAGCGGTTTGATCGGCTGCTCGAGCTGCTCCCCTTACAAGAAGCCGGGACGGTTCATGTCGATAACTTCCAGTGCTATCACAATTATCACCCGGATATCACCATCCGGGAGATGCAGGAATACCGCCGCAAAATGATCGAGTATGTGACCGGCAAGGGGATCGACATCACCTCGGAGTTTACGTACCGCGAGGATGAGCGCCTGCCCAATCATATGATTTTTGGCCTGCCGAGGGAACATCACCCGGACGCACCACTGGATACGCTGGGGCTGATCCCGGTGAGCTGGTGGTGTACGCGTATGCGCCGGGAGGAGTATGTATCCATACCGCCGCAGCTGTACGGCGGTGGCATGTACAAGGATAAGCGGTATGCCAACTATCTCTATGGCAATATGCACGGGGAGGAAATCTTTCGGGATTATCATAGACCGGATGGGAACTGGATCAGCCGCTTTATCCATGACTTCGCCACCGTCCAAGTGCCGTACCGCTAC
>USLQ01000247.1 GCA_900555545.1 uncultured Oscillospiraceae bacterium
CACGAAAATAGTTACCTGATATGTCCGTATATGAATCGGGGTTAATCTGTATCCGCATTTGCCCCACATAGCCGATCTCCGCGCTGACGGCACCATCCTGCGACAGGATGGTAAACCACTCCGCCGGATCACCGCCCATTGTCACCCCGAGTGCATCTTCCAAAATACCGGCCATCTCCTGCGCCGTATAGGTCGTAGTCACCTGATACCGGTTCTGGCGAGTATCACCGGCACTGTCCACCGGAGTGAGATACGGGATCGCGCCGCCCCAAATTGTCCGCGAGTCCGCCGTTTTCCCCGCGCTCATGGCGTGAAACACGGCGTTGATCGGCTGCCCGTTATAGGTGACCATCTGGCCATAGACTGCCTGAACGGCATTGCGCACTTTTTCCGACACCTTTGTAATATCGCTCACACTCGACATGCCGCCAATACTGTTGCCGTGATTGCGCGCGTAAGTGTAAGCCGCGACCGCCTGCGCCTTGAGTGCCTCCGGCTCAAAACTGGATCCCATCTCCTGCTGCACTACACGGGCGATATCGTCCGCGCTCGGGATCCCCGCCGTACCCGCTGCGGAATCCTGCACCAGCACCGTCCCAGTATAGTAGTGCGGCAGGATCCGCTCATAGGTCCACCCCTCTTGGGCCAGTTCGTTTGCGCCGTACTGGCTCATGCCGACACCATGGCCGTAGCCATAGGTTGTAATAGTAAATGTCCCCTCAAAGTCCGCCGAAGGAGGATTCTCTTCATCGCCCGCGGGCTCCTGAGCATCGCCGTGGATCACCGGCGGCTCGGCCGGTTCCTCACCGCCGACGCCGCCCGCATCCTCCTGCCGGTTGCTCGGCTGCGTTACGGGAACAGCCGGCGCGGTCGACTGTTCCTGGGTTGTCTTCTCCTCTGTCGTCTCCTCCGGCAGAGTTGTCGTCTCTATCTCCGGTTCCTCCGTCGTCTGCCAGGTTGTACGATAATAAGTCGTATCTACCGCATCGGCGGCGTTAAATGCAGAGGCCGACGGCTCCCGCAGGCACAGTCCCATCACCACACAGACCAGCACCAGCACACCTACGCAGATGCCCGTAATCAGTTTGACACGCTTGGGGATCCGGCAGGTTTTCGCCTCCTCGCGACTCCCGGCAACGATCACCGGGGAAGAAGCCGCCAGTTTCTGAACCGTCATCCCGTCGGCCAGCTGTTCCACCGATTGGAACAGCTCACAGAACGATGCGATAACCAGCTGTTCCGGCCGTTCCCCCTCCTGCAAGTACAGGCGGCGCACCTGGGCGCTCTCCCCGTCCGAAAGCGCGATATAGATAAACATCTCCTGCTCGGAGGTAAAAACATTGCTCACGGCGGCGCCGTAATCCGCCCCCTCTGCCTCCAGTGCACCCAATGCCAGATGAGCCACATATTCCCGCGGATTTTCACGGCCCCGATCGTATGTATAATCGCTGAAGAGGACGGGATCCCCTTCCTCTGCGGACATCTGTTCCATCAATTGACGCAACAGCGTGCTGCTCTTTGTCTGTGCAAAGGCAATCGTCTGCCCACTGTCCGCCAGATGCCTGCAGCCCTTGGCGCGCAAGGCGAAAAGTTTTTCCAGCGGAGCTGGGATACCTGAAGCCTCCTCTGCTGCGGGAGTGGCCGGAACAGCCGCCTCCGGTATCTCCGGCACTTCGGTCGGCACATCCGCTTCCATCTCCGGCTCATCCTCTATTTCCTGAGTATGCTCCGCCTCCCCGGAAGGAAGTGGAATCCCTGAAATACGGCTGAAATATTGGCTCAACTCCCCGTCAATCAGCGCAGAGAGGCGATCTTTATCTGCTGCGAGGAAAACAATCCGCTGCCCGGCAGATTCCACAGCAAATCCGGAATAGAGGCCATCCCCCGTGGGGAATACCGCCGCCCCCTTCACCGCCAGTGCGTGTTCCTCCACCTGTTCCGGGGTCAACTGTCCAACGCCCTGGGCCAAGATCCTGCTCTTTAGTTCATCAGAACAGACAGCCGGGATTCCCAGCGCCGCAATCAATTTCTTTTTGCAGCGGAGGTAGTGGCGCGGGCTCACCGTCACCACTACCGTTCCGGCGGATTGGAGTTCACGGACCATTTCGGCAAACAGACTGGGAATATCCGCGCTGTATTGCAGACGGCAATCGCCGAACTTTTCCAGCATAGCGCGCAGCTCATGACAGGAACTGATAAAGCCGCGCTCCGCACAGTTGTCAGACATCGCCAACAAGCCGATTTTCATTGGGTCTCCTCCTTATACGCTCCCGACAGATTCCATCCCGCACTTAGCCATTGATGCTCCAGCGATCGGCATCCTTATAGGGGTTCTCCTTGCCCTTTTTGTCATACCAAGCCTGTGGATAGCGCGGGTTGGGGTTGGCATAGGCCAAAGAGGTATCCACCGTCGGGTCCTCTCCGTCGCGTACCAGACGTCCCACCACAACCAGGCGCTCATCCGAGTAGTTGTACGAACAGGTCGAGAGGGTGATGATCTTATCCGAGGAATTGATATCCACACCAGTCGTATATAGCTTGCGCTCGTCGACAGCTTTGATAAAGCTCTCAAAAGATTCCTCACTCGGGAAGTTCGTATACAGGTAATCAAAGGCATACCCGTTGTCGGAGGCCGGATCCGCATTCGTCAGATAGACAGCATACACTTTCCATTTGGTATCCTCAAAAAGATTGTCAAAATCAATGATGGGGGATTCCTGGAACCCGGAGATGCTCAGATACTCCTTCAGGCTGGAGAAAATCATGTTATCGCGCATGTAGTGGCCGTAGATGATTGTATTCTGATCATAGGGCCGCTCAATCGTATTGCGGTAATCCAGGAAGGGGTTGCCGTAGTCGGTATCCACCCCGAAAAAGTCACGGTACAGATAGTAATCGTTGTCATCGGCCTGAACGAT
>USLQ01000248.1 GCA_900555545.1 uncultured Oscillospiraceae bacterium
CAGGGGGATGGCGCGTGCAGCAGCCAGTTCCGGGCTGCGTATGGGGGAATCCGTACATGGATGGCCAAACGATCCGTGCAGCCGGATCAAAAAATAGTCCGCAGTAAATCGGGTGTAAACATTCACAGCACGGAAGCCAGCTAACATCAGCAGGCGGATCAAAAACCCCCTGCCCTTTAGAACAAGATCCGGGCAGCACACCAGGATCTGTCCGTCCCCACTTCCGTGATAGTTGACACGGCGTCCGCCTGCCCCTGCGGCGATATCGAACGCATCGCAGAACTCCGCCAGTGCATATTCAATATCTACGGGGGACATTGGGGGCCTGCTGGAAACCTGTGCGGCGGCGAGATCCATCTCCAGCATTTTTTGGCGGCATAGTTCCTCAAGTGCACACAGTTCGGCGCGGTTGCCGCCCCCGCTTGGCGCACGATTGCGGATGTAACAGTATGCCTCCTGTATATTGCTCCGCAGAGCTTCATTGTGCCCGGGATGCACGGCCGCATTCTCAATTTTTTGTCTGAGTCCCAGCAAAAAAGGTTCCATACTTTCATCCCCCGATCCATTCGGGATTTAGTATGTCCCGCCGTCATGAAAATGCGCAGTGAAACAATTGGCAAATAAAGCAAAATATCAAGAAAGGGAGTGTCACTTGCGGCAATGACACTCCCTCCTATATTTATAACCACGGCGGACATCCGGATGAACCGCCGGGATATACACTATTGGTTATGATCTTTCGCGATCTCACGGCTGATTGCCGATATTTTTCGCTGGCTTCGGTTTAGATGTCTGATAAGCCCAAACGACTGCAAAAACTCCCTGAGTGGCTGGCGATATTTGTACAACGCCACAGCGGTAAAACAGAGTGCACCGGCAAACCCGGCAACGATATCCCCCATGGTATCAGTATTCCCGTGCTGGACACCCATCTGTGTCACGCAGTCAACGGTGAATTCCACAATCTCCCACAATCCTGCTCCCGTGCAGGAGAAAAGGAAACTGAAAGTGGTCAATATTAGTGGGTTTTCATCTGCTTTCAACCGCTTGAACAGCTGCTGGGTCAGATAATATCCGACAAAGCAAAGGACTATGCCACTTGCAAAGTGTACAAGGCGGTCATATCCGGGCAACAGGTCATATACACGTAGGATGGAACCCGCAGCGGCGGAAATCACAAACAGATTCACGGCAAGAAAAATCCCCGTGGGGAAATGGATCAGAAATACACCGATTGCGATCAGCGCAAGTTCCATACCAATCTTATCAAACAGTCCCACGCTTTCCGGCGCCAGTAGGGAGAATGCCAGGATCATCATGGAGGCGCTGAGAAAAATAGCAAGCTTTGTATAGCGTTCTGCCCTTTCCGTGTGGACAGGGTGCGGGGTGCGTTTCATAATCAAGCCTCTCTTTCCTTTTGTTTGCAATGCCAGTATATCATATGGGGCATCTGAATGCATGGGACGAAAGAGGAGGATTGTCCGATTTTTTCCCATCTCCTCTGTTTTATTACATTTTTAGACAGAATTGCTGTAATGTCCGAAGAATTCACTGAAAAATTCAAAATTTATTTATAGGAATTTAAGGAAGCTGTGTTATCATAAAAAAATAAGCAGGGGAGGCGGTCTTTTGCCGGATTCTGGCATTACCAAAAGAGCTTTGGCGGCGGCGCTGAAAGAACTGATGAAGAACGGCCCTTTGCAAAAATCAGCGTTGGGGACATCTGTGAAAAGTGTGAGATGAACCGTAAAAGCTTCTACTATCATTTCAAAGATAAGTACGATCTGGTCAATTGGATCTATTATACGGAGTTCCTGGCCGTGGCACAGGGGCGCGAGTATCGGGGCAACTGGGATCTGTTGCGCGATCTGTGCATATATTTTTACGAGAATCGCGATTTCTACCGCAAAACACTTCAGATCGAGGGGCAGAATTCCTTTTCTGAGTATTTTACGGAGATTGTCTCCGCCATTATTTCTGAGGAGCTTAAGGACATTTTTGCCCAAGAGGAGTCTATTGACTTTTTTGTCGATTTTTATACGGATGCATTTGTATGCGCGATCAAGCGCTGGCTGCTCGGATCAGAATGTATTCCTCCGGATGAATTTCTCGAACTGCTGCGAAAGTGCCTGATCGGGATCTCTGATACGGTGATCCAGCGGCTACAGGATAAATAAGATAAAAAGGGAAAGGGATGCGGGGCAGTTCGCCCCGCATCCCTTTTTGTGATCTATGGAAACGCTTACAGGCGCCGCAGGATTTCTTTAAGAGGGGTCTGGAAAAGGTTCAGGTGGGCCTCGGAACGGATTCCGCTGTTGGTGTAGATATTGCCGTGCGCATCGAACATCACGCTGCATCCGTCGTCCGAGATGATGCGGTCAATCAGCAGCTGATCCTCATAAAAATCCATCGGGATCACGGGATACTCCTGGCCGGCGCGCACGGATATGATATACTGATAGACCGTCTTGCGCACCTGCTCCGGGCAATGCGGCTTCGGGAACAAAAAGGCGAACGTCGGGTGGAGCGGTAGCGCCTCCTCCAGCCACTGCCCGCCAGTGATTGCCTCCAGATCCCTTTGCGAATATCCACGGTGCACGGCATAGAGCAGGTGCCCCCGGCGCAGTGCGGCGCAGACGGAGGCGGCCTTTTTATCCAGCCGCACGGAGAAGAGCACATTCTTGATCTCGCGGCACTGATCGATCAGCGCGTCGGTGATCTGTTCCCCTGCCAGCATCAGGATAAAGGCGCAGTCGTCGTGCTGCTGAAGCAGCGGGAGGACTGCCCGCGGGTCGCCGTCCGGCACAATAAAATAATTGTAGATCCCCAACGTGTTGCCCTCGCGGATAACGTTGTGGTAGATCTCCTCGTGCTGCTCCAGATAGCCGCTGTCAATCGCCATGGTG
>USLQ01000249.1 GCA_900555545.1 uncultured Oscillospiraceae bacterium
AGCTCCACACAGGAGATCCCATCCCGTTTCAGCTCCGTCAGCCGGTCCAGATAACAATCTTTCCCGTTTAGGGACGTAGACAGCCCATATTCCATGATATCCCTCCACTCACGCGAATAATTTTGCATCCATTCATTAAAAATCCCCCTCCGCCGTGGGACGGAAGGGATATTGAAGCGATCACGGTTCGATCTGAGAGGGGATCTGCTCAAATGTCACCCCCGAGCAGTCCGGCGCCAATGTGATCAGCGTATAGCCCAACACACTGTCATCGTGGTAATTGTTCTGTGTGATCTTATACCCGTAGGCGAGATCAATACCCTCATACCGGATGACGGAATTGTTTAAATGGTCATGACCGGCAATAAAGGCCTGTGTGCTGCCCAACTCCTTGGCCCGCTCAAACATGCCGCTGTTGATCGGCGGGCAACAGACTGCCTCCCGGTTCTCCCCGGTATTGCCGTCCATTTGCGGCGGAGCGCCCTTGCCTTCCTCATCCACGTAGTCACGCATGGCATATTCATACTCCGGCAGCGGAATGTGCAGCGCACACGCCGAGGGGACCACCTTGCCCGCGTCCGGATCATACTCGCCGTATACCGCCTCGCTGATCCCCCGGATATACCAGTCATACCAGGCGATCTGGTCCTCCTTCAGGAAGTCGTACCCCCCGCTGCCGTCTGTATACGTCCGCCATTCCCCGGAGTCAAACAGAATGAAGGAATAGACGATCTTCCCATTCTCCGTCAAGTTGAAGGCATAATTGCCCACGCCGTACAGGGTGATCGGCCCCTTGTCAAACAGGCAGTGCTCAAAGCTCTCATACACGTCCCCCTGCCAGTTGAGATCATAGCTCCCCTGGCCGTCATGGTTGCCATAGACCGGCGCCCATGGGATCCCAAAGGAGTCAATAAATTTGCCGAGGGATTTCAGCAGTGCGCCGCCGATTTGGCCCTCCACGTTGTCCCCTGTGAGGAGCAGCAGATCCGGATCCGTATGATCGATTGCCTCCTGGATACGCTCCTTTGTCTCGGCCAACTGCGTCCAGGAGCCGAGCTGGATATCGGCCAGCTGGAGAATTTTAAAAGCCTCTCCCGGTGTTTTCTCCACAGTTTTATACCGGCTCACATCAAACTGGTCGCTGCTCAGCCAGATTTCGTGGGAGGCCTCGCCCTTCCGCGGGATAAACAGCCAGGCACACACGCCGCCCGCAATGACCGCTACTGCACAAATCACGCAAATGAGTGCAATGAACAATTTTTTCAGTCCCTTCTTTTTTTCCACTTTTTTCATCTCCACTCTTGTTTATTCTTTTTGTCTTAAATCGGACGAACTCATGTGAAAAATTCATATTTTCATCCTGAATCGAACTGATTAATTGTATCATATTCCCCTTTTATTTGCAATCCCTTAAAATATTGACACGGGCTCGGAAATACGTTAGAATAAGCTGATTTACTTAACAATCCAACTTATAAGGATGGTGCCATCATGCAGCAGGAAAACCTATGCGCCGGCAAATTGAAACTGACCGTAGATCGCGCCGGGCAGTCCCCCCGGCTCCGCTTTTATAACACTAAAACCGGGGACGAACTATTCCCGCAGGAATTGTTCACACTCGTGTTCCGGAATACAGGCAAACAAGAGCATACCCTGAGCTCCAACTCTTGTAAAGTGGAATCCATTGATACCTCTGAGAATTCCATCACGCTTGTGCTTGCCAATGAAGAGTTTCGCTTTCGGTTCCGTCTCTGGGCGGGCAATGGGGATTTTTTCCATGCACAGGCTGTGCTGCTCGCTGCGCCCAATAAAATCACCATTGACCGGCTGATTTACTTTACATCTGCCATCCATCCCGACGATTTCCGGTGGAGTATTCCAATGCCGGAGCACCGCGTCCATATCCCTAAATACATCATGACGCTCGGGCAGCCGGTCTATCTGCACTCCTTCTATATGGGCGGCGAATTCCCAACCTGTGACAATAAGATTCATGGGAACACCGCGCAGTGCACCGTTTATTGTGGCCGCCCCTTTAGCGAACTCCGCACACCGGACGGCAATACGCCCTTTCACTCCTGTGTGATCGGGGCTGCGGACGAGAAGGGGTACGACGCGTGCCACAACGCATTTTTCACCTATATGCGTACATTTGCCAGACCCGAGCGATTCCGCCTGCAGTTCAACTCCTGGTATGATAATATGCTGGATATCGACTCCCATAACATCGCCGAGTCGTTCCGAGCGGTGGAAAAGGGCCTGCGGGAGCACGGTGTCCGTCCGCTGGACAGCTACGTAGTGGACGATGGCTGGGTCGACTACAAAAAATCGGCGTTCTGGGCCTTCCGTGAGGAGCGTTTCCCCCATGGATTCCAGGAGGAAAAGAAACTGATGGAGGAGCTTGGCTCCGGCTTTGGCGTCTGGTTTGGCCCGCGCGGCGGCTATACCGAGCAGAACAGCTACGCCAAAAAACTGAAAAAAATTGGATACTTCCGTTGCCGCCAGTCGTTTGATATTTGTACAGGTGCTCCTAAATATATCAACGCGCTGATTGACCGGATGATTGAGTTCATGCGGGCATATAACGTGAACTATTTTAAATTGGACGGTTTCTCCGCTCAGGCGTGCCGCAGTAACAAGCACGGCCACCCCGCCGGAGGTAAAGAGCAAAAAGGCGTATATTACTACACCTTCCTGTGGGAGCAGT
The DNA here is from genome assembly GCA_900555545.1 of uncultured Oscillospiraceae bacterium. GTDB lineage: Bacteria > Bacillota > Clostridia > Oscillospirales > Acutalibacteraceae > Onthovicinus. Next base: position 2,708 of record USLQ01000249.1, read on the forward strand.
GGCTTGCCGGATTTGAACGCCTGCGCGCCGTGAACCCCGATGTCTACCTTAACCTGACCTCCTACTCTCACTGCAGCCCGTGGTTCCTCAAATGGGTGGACGCCGTCTGGATCAACAACAGCGCCGATATGTACTATGAGGGCGACGGCAGCAATCTGGATCAATGCCTCAACTACCGCGACGGCCGGTA
>USLQ01000250.1 GCA_900555545.1 uncultured Oscillospiraceae bacterium
GCGCCATTCGCTGCCGCGCGGCAGCAGTTCGTTCAGGGCGCAACACGCCTCGTATACCCGCACGGCCGCCATGCCGTGTTCCCCGCCGGCCCCCCGCCCCAGCAGGAAGTCGCACGTCACGCCGTAATAATCCGCCGCGCGGATCAGGAAGTCGAGCCCGCACTCGCGGATTCCCCGCTCATAGTGGGAGAGCAGTGCCTGCGACACGCCCAGATCCTGCGCCGCCTGCTTTTGTGTCAGCCCCCGTTCCCTGCGCAGCAGGGTCAGGATTGCCGGAAAATGGTTCATCCGCACACACCCCTCGTGAATCGGACGGTAGGTCCGCGATTTTGCCGTAATTCATTATAGCTTTTTGCTTGGGAATTGTATATAATAAAGTTATACAAATTCCAGGGGGAAGGATTGGGAGGAACGCATGAAAACATATCGGATTCACTTTATCCGCCACGGGTTGACAGAGGGGGCGGCAGAGGGGCGTTACATCGGCCATACGGACGCGGAACTGTCCCGTGACGGGATCTTGCAGTTGGAGGATATGCAGCGGGATAGGGTCTATCCGCATGCCGGCGCCGTGTTCACCAGCCCGCTCAAGCGCTGTACCCAGACGGCGGCGATCCTTTACCCGGAGCTTCGCCCGATTGAGCTGGAGGGGCTGATCGAGTATAACTTTGGCGAGTTTGACGGCAAGACTGCGGACGAGCTGCTCGGCGGCAAAAAGGCCGATCTCTTTACCGCGTGGCTCCGTGGCGGTCCGGAGAGCGCGCCTCCCTTTGGGGAGAGCAATGCCCAGTTCCAAAAGCGTGTGTGTGAGACGATGGAAAAAATTGTTGAGGGCGTGATCCAGGCGGAGACGGATGACGTTGTCATCATTACGCACGGCGGTGTGATTTCCACCCTGTTCGCCGCGTTTGCCCTGCCGGAGGCACAGACGCACGAGTGGCTTACGCCCAACGGCTGCGGGTATACTGTGCGTGTTACCCCTTCGCTCTGGATGCGGTACTCCAAGTTTGAGGCCGTCAGCCTGCTGCCGCTCTCGCCGGAGGAGGCGGAGCGCGAACGGGAGGACGAGCCGTATTTCTGGGGCGATGTGCAGGAGGAAGAGGGCGAATAAAAGACAGCTTTGGCCGCGGGAGGACCCCGCGGCCTATTTTGATGCGCCGGGCGCCGGAATCCGGCAAGCGGAGGCTCCCCTGTGGGTACTGGAGCCGTCCGGTTCCGTACCACCTCCGCGGCACGGCGCCTGCCGTTCCTCCGCTGTGGAGGGAGATCCGCTGTTTTGGCGGACACTTTATCCTATGCACGGCGGCCGGTCTGTGCGACGGGGGCAAGTGAGCGGAGCATGCAGTTTACGGCCGTTTCCCGGCTTTGAGCGCCTTTTCCGGCCCGACTCCCATGGAAAAGGGAGCGACACTCCTCCGGAAAAAATTACCCGACTACAACTGCGCTATGGGATAGAAGGATGCCGGTGTGTACAGATCTCGAGAGGTCAGGAAGGGGAGGGTGTGGGTGCATGCCCTTGTGAAAGGAAGTTTTTTGATGAAGATAGCGGCCGCAATTTTGGGAAAATCTGCTAATACGGAAAAGGGGCGGCCCGGCTCATCCGGACCCCCCCTTTGGCAATATTATTATTCGATTGGGATGCTGTGCTCATGCGGCAGCTTCTTTTGCTCGGTTTTCGGAACGGATACGCGAAGGATACCGTCCTCAAACTTCGCTTTGACATCCGAGGTCTTGACCCCGTCGCCCACGTAGAAGCTCCGGCTGCACTGGCCGGCATAGCGCTCGCGGCGGATATAGCGGCCTTTTTTATCTTTCTGGTCCTTATCCAGCCCTTTCGCTGCGCTGATGGTCAGATAACCATCCTCAATCACGGCCTGGACCTCATCCTTTTTAAACCCTGGCAGATCGACATCCAACTCGTAGGAGTTTTCCGTCTCGCGGACGTCCGTCTTCATCAGGTTCTTTGCGTGCTTCCCGTACAGCGGGTTGTGGCGCCCAAAGGAAGGCATCATCTCAAAGGGATCTTCGAACATCTCGTCAAACAGGTTCTCGCCAAAAATACTCGGTAACATAACACATTCCTCCATTCACATACTCGTAGCTTGTGGGGAGCAATCCTCGCAGGGCGAGCGGCTGTTACCATTTTGGGTTTTTACTTACTGAAGCTTGCGGGCGCCACTCTGGATCTGCTCCCAGTGGCCTCTCTCAATCTTCAAGTACCATTATAACCCGATTTTTAGCACTGTCAAGAGGATAGTGCTAATATTTACATATTATTCATTATAAGATAACATTTGTAATACAAACTCTGTGCTGAGCGATAGAAAGAAGATAAATAGCGCTTGATGTTGCCGCGTTTTTTGAAATGTTATCCCGCTACCTTTAGGTGTGGAACGAAAATAAAAAAAACCGGAGCCGCAAAGCGGCTCGGCAGGTGAGCATATTGTTTAGACCGGGGCAGAATTACTTGTTCAGCGCTTCGCTCACAGCAACAGCACAGGCAACGGTCATACCGACCATCGGGTTGTTGCCGGCGCCGATCAGGCCCATCATCTCGACGTGCGCCGGGACGGAGGAGGAGCCTGCGAACTGGGCGTCGCCATGCATACGGCCCATGGAATCGGTCAGGCCATAGGAGGCCGGGCCGGCGGCCATGTTGTCCGGGTGCAGCGTACGGCCTGTGCCGCCGCCGGAAGCAACGGAGAAATACGGACGGTTATTCTCGATTGCCCATTTCTTATAAGTACCAGCAACCAAATGCTGGAAGCGGGTCGGGTTGGTGGAGTTACCGGTGATGGAGACGTCCACACCCTCCTTCTTCATAATCGCAACACCTTCGAGGACGTCATTTGCGCCGTAGCACTTGACTGCCGCACGCTCGCCCTCGGAGAATGCC
>USLQ01000251.1 GCA_900555545.1 uncultured Oscillospiraceae bacterium
ATGCTTTTCTCCTATTTTGCCTTTTTCTTAAAAGTCTACCGGTTCTGGGAGTGTTTGTCAATTGATGCATGATAGCAGAAAAGTGGAATTTCTCCGTACGGAATATCTCCTACCTATAATTCATTGATAAGATCATTCGGTTTGCATGTCAGATTGCTCTGGCAGATTGTCTCCACATACCCCAGTACTCCTATTATAATGGTGAGGAAAACTATAATTTCAAAGCAAGCTTGTAGAATAGGCACTTCAATAGCATCCCCTGTTCCGTAGGAGAGAACACTTTCTGCATAGTATAGTAACACGCCGAGAATATATACCACGCTGGACGCTACTCTAAAATGGTTGGTCTTTTTTGCAAAAGCAAGTATGGCAAGAGCGATGGTGGTAATGGCAATCATAGCGCGTGGCATCAGATATAGATACAGTGTGACATCAGAAAGGTCGTACTGTCTAATATGTAACAAAGTGCTTACAAGGCTATAGAGTGGTGAAAATGAAATGGTCAGGAACGCGATGCCTGATACATTCTGACGCGCCCGGACATATGGCTTTATTTTTAGGCAAAGAACAGACAATATAATAAAAATAAACGTTTGCAACCAAAATGTCAATAAAATGAGTGCGCCGAAAAAATCAAGACCACTTTCTGCTGCTGATTCAGTCATGCTGCCTGTTATCAAACCACGCCAAATGGCGCAGATAATCAACATCGCTGCAGCAAGTCGCTGTGTCCCCTTCGCCTTTTGTTTTTTCACTTTCTTTTCTCTGCTCATAGCAAAAACCCCCTTTATTTTTACCCGATTTTTACGGGCTGGATTCCAAAATCTCAAAAGATACCAGTGGGAATATGATAATAAGTTGAAAATAATTCCTCAAACTAACAATATTTTTATCACTATTATAACATGGTCTAACAATAAAAGAAAGCGCTTTAAGCGAAGAAACCGGAACCTTTCAATTTTCCACCCGCATCGGCTTAGGAGGTTTGTTTGGGCGGGCACGTAAGTGCGCCGTGGCAGATGGGAGAATCTCCATTATGCAAAAGTGATTTAGGCTGTACATTATCTGATGGCTTATGTCAATCCCGCAGGCTCTTCTGATTTTCTCTCTTTACATACGGCCGGTTATGAAGTAAAATAAATAGGAAGATAATACCGGCGTTTTTGTAGGCCGGATTTTGAATGAAGGAGGCGTTCGGATTGCAGCCGAAATATAAACGGATCCTGCTGAAATTGAGCGGCGAGGTGCTCGCGGGCAAGGCGGGCCACGGCATTGATTTTGACACGGTGCTCAGCATATGCTCTGCGATTAAAGAATGTACCCAGATGGGGGTGGAGATTGGTCTCGTCGTCGGGGGCGGGAACTTCTGGCGCGGCCGCTCAAGCGGCGATATGGACCGCACCCGCGCCGACCATATGGGAATGCTCGCCACGGTCATGAACTCGCTCGCCCTGTGCGACGCACTGGAGCAGTTGGAGGTGCCTGTCCGCGTACAGACGGCGATCTCTATGCAGCAGATTGCGGAGCCCTACATCCGCAACAAGGCGATCCGCCATTTGGAGAAGGGACGCGTCGTGATTTTTGGCTGTGGGACGGGCAACCCGTTCTTCACCACCGATACGGCGGCTTCCCTGAGGGCGGCCGAGATCGACGCGGAGGTCATCTTCAAAGCCACCAATGTCGACGGCATCTACGATAAGGATCCCAACAAGTACGTCGACGCTGTTAAGTTCGACGAGCTGACACATATGGACGTCCTGCAAAAGGGACTCAATGTGATGGATTCCACGGCGGCTTCCCTTTGCCGTGACAACCATATTTCCATTCTTGTATTCAATTTGAACGACCCGATGAATATTGTCCGTGCCGTCAAGGGTGAAAATATCGGCACGCTGGTCAAAGAGGAGGAGCAGTCATGAAAGAAGTGTTTGAAAACGCAAAAGAGCGCATGCAAAAGACCGTCAACGCCCTCGAGAAGGAGTACGGCACCATCCGCGCGGGGCGCGCCAATCCCGCCGTGCTCGATAAAGTTACGGTAGATTACTACGGCACTGCCACCCCGATCCCGCAGGTGGCCTCCGTCTCGGTCTCCGAGGCGCGTGTGCTCGTGATCCAGCCGTGGGACGGATCGTTGCTGAACGCCATCGCCAAGGCGATCCAGGGTTCCGATATCGGGATTAACCCCCAGAATGACGGCCGTGTCATCCGCCTGACGTTCCCGCCGCTGACGGAGGACCGCCGCCGTGAGATCGTCAAGGATATCAAGAAGTATGAGGAGGAGGGCAAAATCGCCATCCGCGCTGTCCGCCGCGACTGCATCGAGAAGCTCAAGGTCAAGAAAAAGGCCTCCGAGATCACGGAGGACGACCTCAAGTCCGGTGAGGAGGAGATCCAGAAGATCACAGATAAGTTTGTCAAGCTGATCGAGGATGTCTCCAAGGATAAAGAAAAAGAGATCATGGAGATCTAAACGCATAAACAGCGTATACCGCGGCTTAGCCGTGCAGCGCAGGGCGGCATATGTGGATCATGTGCCGCCCGCAGCTTTATGACAGGCAGTTTTCTGCCGGAAAACGGAGGATTCCCATGGATAGCAGATTTGAGGTTCTGCCCCGCCACGTAGGCGTTATCATGGACGGCAACGGACGCTGGGCCAAAAGACGTGGCCTCCCGCGCGGCGAGGGGCACAAGGCAGGCGCCAAGGTGTTCCGCGAGATCACCAAGTACGCCCGGCGGATCGGCATCGAGTACATCACCTATTACGCCTTCTCCACGGAGAACTGGAACCGCCCCAAGGAGGAGATCGACGGTATTATGGAGCTCTTCCGCGAATATCTGTTTGAGTCGGAGGAGCGCCTGGAGGAGAACGAGCAGGAGGGGATGCAGGTTCGATTT
>USLQ01000252.1 GCA_900555545.1 uncultured Oscillospiraceae bacterium
GCGTACTCTATGAGGAGTGGAAAGGGAATGAGTGAGATTGCGGCGATTTTGATGCCGGCCGCCATTGCGTTTGCGGTGACGGCACTGCTGGGGCTCGTCCTGATCCCCTGGTTACGCCGGCTGCACTTTGGCCAGACCATTTTGGATATCGGGCCGCGCTGGCACAAGTCCAAGCAGGGGACGCCGACAATGGGCGGCCTCCTGTTCATCATCGGGACAGTGGCGGCAATTGCCGTGACCTATCTGACCGACCGGCTGACAGGCGGCAACATCACCGTGGGCGATACCCTGACATCCGGCCCGGAGAATGTCAAACTGATTGCCGGGCTGTGCATGGCGCTCTGCTTTGCCGGGGTAGGCTTTTTAGATGACTACATCAAGGTGGTTAAAAAGCAGAATCTTGGCCTGACCATCCGGCAAAAAACCGTAATCCAGCTGTTTATAATCATCGCCTATTTAGGCACGCTATATATGAGCGGCAGTTCGTATCTCTTTATCCCCTTTGTGGGCAATGTGGAACTGGGGCTCTTGATGTTCCCACTGGGGATCGTGATTATCTATGCTGCAATCAATGCCGTTAATTTTACCGATGGAATCGATGGCCTCTGTTCCTCCGTCACGCTGACGGCGGGGGTGGCCTTCGCCGTTCTGGCGGCGCTGCTGCATCTGTTTGGTCTCGGGATGCTGGCCGGTGCGCTCGTGGGTGCCTGCGCGGGGTTCCTGGTATGGAATTTTAACCCTGCCAAGGTGTTTATGGGCGATACGGGTTCGCTCTTTTTGGGCGGCCTGGTGGTGGCGCTGGCATATGGTTTGAACTGCCCGTTTATCCTTGTGTTGATCGGGCTCGTCTATGTGGGCGAGGGACTGTCCGATGTGCTGCAGATCGTCTATTTTAAAATCACGCACGGTAAGCGGATCTTTAAAATGGCGCCGGTCCACCATCACTTTGAGCTGTGTGGCTGGTCGGAGAAAAAAATCGTAGGAATCTTTTCACTGGTGAATCTGATCGGGTGTGCGGCAGGCGTCGCGCTGATGTATTTTGGCCAGGTATAATCTGACTTTTGGAGGAAATGTAACATGTCAACGGCCGCTGTAAAAACGAAAAAAAAGAAAAGCAGCCGTTCGGTGTTCTGGGCAAACCTGTGGACCAAGGGCGGTATCGATATCCCCTTCCTGATTCTGACATTTGTCCTGTTGACGGTCGGGCTGATTATGCTTCTCTCGGCAAGCTATTCCTATTCCTACTACTATGAGGATGGGGACAGCCTGTACTACTTTAAGCGGCAGGCTGTTTTTGCGGTGGTTGGCATTGTGGCCATGTTTGTTATTTCAAAGCTCAATTACAATTATTTCCGCCTGCTTGCCTGGCCGATGCTCATTGTGGTGACAGGTCTGCTTGTGCTGGTCCTGTTGCTGCCCGCCAGCTTCGGCGATTTTCACCGTTGGATTAATTTGGGGGCGTTTTCCTTTCAGCCGTCGGAGCTGGCCAAGGTCGCTATCGTGATCTTTTGTGCTTACAAGATGGAACAGGAGCACGAAAAGCTACGCGTGAGTACCAAGGCCATGTGGAAGTATTTGATTTTGACACTGCTGTATGCCGGTCTTGTCTTTGCGGAGAACCACGTCTCCGGCGCCATTCTGGTCGGCGCTCTCGGCGTTGTGATGATGTTCCTCGGTGGGGTCAAAATGCGCTGGTTTGCAATTGGAGGGGCACTGGCTATTGCTGCGGTGACGCTTGTCATTCTCAAGCCTGATATTCTCCCGGGCCATGCCTCTGTGCGGATTATAGCCTGGCTGGATAAGAGCTACGAACCCACCGGTGCGCGTTGGCAAACCAACCAGTCCCTCTACGCGATCGGCTCCGGCGGGCTGATGGGCGCCGGACTGGGCCAGTCCAAGCAAAAGCACCTCTACGTGTCCGAGCCGCAGAATGATTTCATTTTTGCCATCGTCTGTGAGGAACTCGGCTTTATCGGCGCTGTGGCCATCATTTTGCTGTTTGCGCTGCTGGTTTGGCGTGGATTTGTGGTGGCAATGCGTGCACCGGACCGCTTTGGCAGCCTATTGGTGATGGGCCTTATCTCCCAGATCGGGATTCAGGTGGCGCTGAATATCTGTGTCGTGACGGATACGCTCCCCAATACGGGGATCAGTCTTCCGTTTTTCAGCTACGGAGGTACGTCGCTGTGCGTACTGCTGGCGGAGATCGGGATGATTTTGGCTGTCTCACGGCGGTCTGCCAGCGGAAAATCACAGCGGTGACCGGCTCGGTCCGGCGGAATTATGAAGGATAAAGGGGGTGCACAATATGAAGGATTTATTTGCAGCCGGCGGAACGGGCGGCCATGTCAATCCGGCGCTCGCAGTGGCCGGGTATATCTGGGAGCAGGAGCCGGATGCGCAAATCCTGTTTGTCGGTACGGCGGAAAAAATAGAGGCCAAGCTTGTCCCGGCGGCTGGGTTTGACTTTCAAACGATCCGCATCAGCGGTTTTAAACGCGGATTCTCCCCGTCGGATATCAAAAATAATATCCAAACAGTTGTACGCATGTTCTCTGCTACGGCGGAGTCCCGGCGCATTATCCGGGCGTTCCAGCCGGATGTGGCGATCGGGTTTGGCGGCTATGTCAGCGGACCGGTCATTCGCGAGGCGCACAAGATGGGGGTCAAAACGGTCATTCACGAGCAGAATGCCTATCCCGGCGTCACCAATAAGACGCTCGCCAAGGTTGTTGACCGTGTGCTGTTGACGGATCCGGCAGCGGAGAAATATCTCGCCTGCCGGAACGCTCCCATCGTGACGGGACTTCCCGTGCGCGGCCAAATTCTGTGTGCAAACCGCGACTTGGCACGCTTTGAACTCGGACTGGATGAAAAACCGCTGATTCTTTC
>USLQ01000253.1 GCA_900555545.1 uncultured Oscillospiraceae bacterium
TATTGTCCTTGCCGATTCTCTTCGATATACGGCGGATAAAATACTCGCAGAGCGGGATAATGTCCCCCTTCCGTTCCCTTAAAGGCATAAGGTTAAGACGCATGGTGCTCAGCCGGTAAAACAAATCCGCCCGGAACTGTTTTTTCTCGATCATCTCCCAGATATCCGCGTTTGTGGCGGCAATGATCTTGACGTCCACCGTGATCAACCGGGAGCCGCCCAGGCGCATCAGCTGCTTCTGCTCCACCACGCGCAGCAACTTGGCCTGGAGGTCCAGCGGCATCTCGCCGATCTCATCCAGAAAGATCGTGCCGCCCATAGCCAGCTCGAATTTCCCCATGTTTCCGTTCTTTTTGGCTCCGGTAAAGGCCCCCGCCTCATAGCCGAACAGCTCGCTCTCAATCAGGTCCTTGGGCATCGCGCCGCAGTTCAGCGCGATAAACGGCTTTCTCCGGCGCTGGCTGCCGTTATGGATGGCCTGGGCCAGAACATCCTTTCCGGTGCCGCTCTCGCCCAGAATCATGATATTACTGTCCGTCAACGCCATCCGCTTGGCCCGTTCGATCATATTTTTCAGGCTATGATCCCCGCCGATAATGTCGTCAAAGGTCTTGACCGCGCCGTTGGCCATCTTTTCGGACAATTCCTCTGAAATTTTCCGCTGCGTGGTCAGGTAAAAAATCACCCCGGTGGATTTGATGGACGGCTGCTTGTAGGCGTCGGTGGTCACGAGGCATTCCACTTCGCTGCCTCCCACCCGCAGTCTCATGGGTTCGTTGCTGACTACCTTGCATTCCTCCACGATTTCCCAGAATTTGGTGTTGTCCGGCAAGGGGTTGATCAGTTTTCCAACAGGCTGATATCGAAGATCAGCCGCAGGTACATCCAGAATGCGCAACAGCTCTTCATTGCAGTATGTGATCAGCGTTTCCTCTGCCATCATACTATCCACCACCAGAACGCCCTTGCCGCTCCGCTCGTAAAATTTCACCGAAGTGCTTTTAAACTGAACATTTAGCATCAGATCGTGGGCGATCCCCACGCTCATGGCGAAAAACACATCCGACGCATAGCCGAGCGGGGTCAGAATCACAATGCCGAAGGGCGGCTGCAGGGCATAGGGCTCATATATATCGTTCATATTCATAATCGCAAAATAAACCGCGTACTGCTTCAAAATATCCGCCTCATTCTCCGCTCCCACGCTCATACGGCTTCTGCGGACCTTCAACCCCTCGCTGACCGCGTTATGGCCGATGCCGCACCATAGATCCGAGACCTGTATCTCCCCGTGGAACAGGTTCTCCTGGGCCGTTTTGTCATGGGGATACAAGTCCAGCAGCGCTCCTTCCGACGAGACCAGGCCAATGGCAAAGGTATTACTTCTCAACTTATTAAAGGTTTTTGCCACGTACCGTTCCAGGTAAACGTGATACTCCACCAGGCGGCGCAGCTCCTCCCGCATGTGCCTGGAATCCGCCTGTCTAAAACACCGTTCTTTTTTCTCCATATTTTCCACTCCTTTGTGCCATGACACAATTTTTACCGTCTGCTGTGCCGTAAATGTGCCACTCTGAGAGCATCTTAGCACAGAACTGCGGAAATAAAAAGCATTGTTTTTTGGCACTGTTCTTGCTGATATAAAGAAATATCACATTACAAAGCAACCAATATGAGGAGGAATTTTTATGTCAGTTCGTTTCAAAGATGAAAGAAAGCTGCTGGGCCGCATGGATAACGGGATTATTGAAGATTTACTGCATGGCAGCATCGATATGCACATTCATCCCGGCCCTGATCCGGTGGCGGACCGTCCGTGCGACAGTGGCACCATGGCTCTGGAGGCGCAGAAAGCCGGTATGGCGGGAATTGTACTGAAAAGCGTAACCTATCCCACCGCCTCGGACGCCTTTATTATACAAAAGCATCTGACCCCGGATCTGCGTGTATTCGGAGCGGTAGTCATCGCCTATGCGGAGACCGGCGGCCTGGCATATGCCGCGGACGTAATCCGAAAGCAGGCCTCCATCGGCGCGAAGGTCGTCTGGTTCCCAACCTTTGACGCAAAATGGTGCACGGACTATCTGCACAGCGGCCACGGCATTTATATTCTGGACAGGGAAGGCAATCTGAAGCCGGAGATCCATGATATCCTGAGGGTGTGCCTGGAATACGGCCTGGTCGTGTGCAGCGGCCATATGTCCTTTGTTGAGACGGACAAACTATTCGACGCCTGTAACAAAATGGGGATTACAAAGATGGTCGCCACCCATCCCCTGGCGGAACTCAGCCGCTTTACAATGGATCAGATTCTGGAGCTGGCCTCCAAGGGCGCGTATATCGAGCATGTGTACGGCACCCTGATGCCCCGCCTGGGAAATATGGACCCCAGCGATTATGTGGACTGTATCCACGCCGTGGGGGCCGAACGCTCCATCCTGGGAACCGACTTGGGCCAGGTGTGGGACCCGGCGCCGGCCAGCGGGATGCGCCATTTTATCGCAATGATGCTCCAGTTCGGCTGCACCCCAAAAGAAGTTGAATGGATGGTGAAAATCAATCCGGCTTCTCTTCTGGACATTTAATGTTCACAGTACGACCTCGATGCGGTATATTTAAACGCTCCTGTGTGGTAATATAAAAGAGAACGCATTCACACAAAAACAGAAGGGAGGCCGCAGTCCATGCAGCAGGAAAACCGCGTCTATATCGCCATCGACTTAAAATCTTTCTACGCCTCCGTGGAGTGCCGGGAGCGGCGGCTTGATCCCCTGACCACTAATCTGGTGGTGGCCGACGAGAGCCGCACGGAAAAGACCATCTGCCTATCCGTGTCCCCGGCCATGAAGGCCTACGGGGTTCCCGGGCGGCCCCGGCTGTTCGAGGTG
>USLQ01000254.1 GCA_900555545.1 uncultured Oscillospiraceae bacterium
TGATGTGGAAGACAGCCTGCTTTTGCATCTGATTCATCCTGCCGAACTTTTTTTCCAGCACCGCCCGGCGCAGCTCAATAATATCTCTCAATTTACTTCCCCTTTATTCATTCGTCTCAATATTTCTTCTGCGCACAATCGCCCCACGCTCGACCGGAATCTCACACTCAAAGCTCGCCGCCATCAGCGGATGGGGCGCGTTGGCGATCGCATTTCCCTCCCCATCGCGCAGGCCGCACACACGCACGGTAAAAGGAGCTCGTCCGTGGGGCAGAATCTCCAATTCCTCCCCCTCAAAAAAGCGGTTGCGCTGTGTGACAAAACACCGGCCGGCATCGCAGTGATCCACAATCGCCGCGACCTGCCAACCACGGATATAGCCCGGGTGATTGTGAATCTGACCGCAGTTGCGCGGATGGTCGTAATAATATCCGGTGCAATAGGTGCGGTGGCTCACCTTCTCAAGCTCCTCAACAATCCACTTGGGCGTTTGAAAATCGGGCGATGGATCCTTGGCGTAGGCATCCAGCGCACAGCGGTAGGCATTGGTGACTACCGCCGTATAGTACGCCGCCTTGGCGCGCCCCTCTATCTTCAGGCTCCGGATCCCCGACTGGACAAGATCCGGAATGTGTTCAATCATGCACATATCCTTTGAACTCAGGATAAACGTGCCTTCCTCCGTCTCGTCAATGGGCAGGTATTCCCCCTCCCGCGTCGACTCCATCAACGCATATTTCCACCGGCAGGGCTGGCAACAGTCACCCCGGTTGGCATCACGGCCCGTAAAATATTCCGAGAGCAGGCAACGCCCCGAAAAAGAGACGCACATTGAACCGTGGACAAAACACTCGACCTCCGCATCGGAGGGCAGGGAATGGGTGATCTGCGTAATCTCATCCAACGGAAGTTCCCGCGCGAGTACGACACGCTTTGCCCCCATCTGAATCAGCGTGGATGCGGCCAGCGAGTTCGTAATCCCCTCCTGTGTTGAAATGTGAATCTCCATCTCAGGAACGTATTTCCGGGCGAGCGTCAACGCCGCAAGATCCGTGACAATCAACGCATCCACTCCACAGCGCTCTACCTGTCTAAAAAATTCCGGCAAGTGTGGCAGATCGCCATTGTGCATCAGGATATTGCAGGTCAAATAAACCCTTACGTTATGGCTGTGGGCATAGGCCACACCCTGCGCAAGGGGTTCCAAATCAAAATTCTTCGGTGAGGAGCGCATCCCAAAGCGCTGCGCCCCCACGTAGACGGCATCGGCCCCAAAGTCCACCGCCGCCCGCAGGCTTTCCAAATCCCCTGCCGGAGCGAGAAGCTCCGGCAGGGCGTAATTTCTCCGACCGATCATGACGCTAAATTCGCCTTGGCCTTGTTCTGCTCATGCTCTTGGTCGGTACGGGCCAGATAGATATTGCCTTCCCGGTCATGGCAGAAGTAATAGTAGTCGCTGCCCTCCGTAGGATAGAGTGCGGCATAGATCGCGCCCAGGCTTGGATTGCAGATCGGCCCCTTTGGCAGGCCAAGACAGCTCTGGTACGTGTTATAAGAGCTCTCATAGAGCTGTTTTTGTGCGTCATCCTCCAACTTGGGTTCAATATAATTGTAATAGTAATCAGAGGTTGAATCCATCTGAAGCAATGGGAACTCAACGGAATTCTTCAGCCGGTTATGGATAACCGCGGAAATATCGGCCATCTGATCCGCGCTCCCCGCCTCACGCTCAATGATTGAAGCAATCACCATGATCTCATCCCAAGTGCATCCCAACTCCTGGGCACGTGCGGAACTCTGTTCCAGATCCGGTGTCCCATCCGCATTGATATCGGAAATTTTGCTCTCGTAGTTGTCGAGCATTTTTTTCACGACGTCGTTGGGGTTACTATCCACATAGAACATATAGGTATCTGGGAACAGATACCCCTCCAACAGGTAGTAGCGCCCGTTGAGATCCCCTTCCTGCAGTGCGGCAATAAACGGATAGCTGGAGTAATCGGTATTCTCCAACGTATCATATAGCGAATCGGCGGAGCAGACCCCCATCTCGCTCAGGCGGGTCACGATCTGGTCGACCGTCCACCCCTCTGGGATCGTCACCTGCACCTCCGCCGCAGACTGCGGTTTTTCCTTAAACAGGTAGAGCATTCCCTCCACGCCGATATTGGAATCCACCGTATAGACGCCGCCGACGTAATTATTCTCGTACCCGCGGAATTGGGCGAAAAGCTTACAGAAAAGGCCGTTTTTTACAAGCCCATTATCCTCCAGAATATCGATAATCTGGGAGGTCGTTGCGTTCTCGGGAATCTCGACACGCACTGACTCCTCCGAAACGCCAATGGCCAAAACATCCTGAACGCAGAAAATGGCATAAACCGACAACAGCACCGTGAAAAACACGCCCAGCAGCGCCGATGCGATTGCAATCCGCTTACGCAGTTCCCTCTGGGCGCCCGAAACCGGACGCTTACGCCGTTTTGAGCCTGATCCCTGCGCCCCGCCATGCGCCGGAACCGGTGCTTTCCGCCGCTTTTGCGGCTGAAATTGTATGGTGTCAGACGGTTTTTTCACGCCCTCGCCACTGAAAACTTCCGGCTCGGAACGCAGATCGTCATAGGCACCATACACGCTGCGCCTGTCGGAATCCCCCTCCCGATGCTGGTGATAGTTCTTATCTGCCATTTAGACATCCTCCAATATTACTGAAATTCAAACTGAACAGCTGTACCATGCGCCCGGTGTGACGACACCGGCCAGCGGCATATCCCAAGGGTCGGACGGGATATAAGCCGCCATCTGTTCATTGAAACAATACCCAACTGCTGTACCGGAAAAATCCGACAAAAAGCGGTCATAATAACCGCCCCCATAGCCC
>USLQ01000255.1 GCA_900555545.1 uncultured Oscillospiraceae bacterium
GGCGCGAGCCCAAGTCCGTGCAGCCGTTCCCTTGTCCCCGGGTTCTGATTGGCAATGACCCCAATCAAATATCTCTTATGCAGGAGGGCAATGCATTCGGCTGCCCGTGGATAAAGCCGCTCCAGATCCGTGCGCCAAGGCGTTGGGGCGATGTTTAAGCGGCCGGTCAGTTCCTGATAGGGGCGGCAACTGTTCCGGGCATATTCCTTCATTTGATCCATCAAGTACGGCACAGTCTCAGAGCGGTTATTTTTCTCTATGGTGTCCTGTAGGCGTGCGTGCCAGGCATCTGTTTCATCAATCAGGGTGGAGCCAAGGTCAAAAAAGCACCACCGGATCTTTTCTCGCTGTATCATGAATACCCTCCCCGTAAAAACGAACAAGGGCGGTGCTTTGCCCGCCCCTGTCACATTCAGCTAATATGAAAAATCACTTTTAAAATTCCCTTTAAAAACTTCGGACTCCGCCAGACAATCACTTTCATTTCCAAAACCTCCCGTTCCTGACATAGCGTTACTATCATCTTATGAACGCGGCGGCTTTTTGACACAGTGGATTTACTGGGCGCTTTCCGTCTCCGCGGCGGAATCGTCATCCGGCGAATACAGCTTATCATTGGAGATCTGCAGGATCGTCGTGATGGGTCCGACCTTAAAGGTGTAGGTGTAATCGCCATAGGTCTTCGCAGTGGTGGTTTGTTCGCCATAGGTGGCGTCGTTCTCCAGGCCGAGTTCGGCAAAATAGTTCTCCGCTTCAGATTTTCCAACTCCGGTATAGGCACGCGTCAGGGCGATGAAGAGTTCCTGGAAAGCGGCCTTGCGCTCCGCAGAAATCGGCTCTTTTTCCGAATCATTTCCGGTTAAAAATGAGGACAGGATGTTACTATCCACCGGCAGAGTCAGCGTGATATGATCCACATATTTGCTGTCGTCAGCCAGATACGCGGTGAAGATAAAGGAGCCCACACTAGTATCATCGGATCGGAAAGTGTAATTGCGGCGCAGCCCGTCGCTCATCTCAACCTCTGTGAAACGATCGGTATCGATCTGATAGGTTTCACTCGCCTTGTTGAACTCTGCTGCCAAATCTAACGCCTCAATATGGCTGGTGGAGCAGGAAGTCAAACAGAATAACATCGTGCCGGCCAGTATGACAGCGGCAATTTTTTTTAGACATTGAATCATAGCACACCTCTCAAATTCATCACAGTTCCTTTTACGTCAAAGGGCATTTGACGTATTTTGCAAAAATATGATAGCCTGTATTTCTTTTTTTGTCAATTGTAAAGCGGAAGTTTTGCTGTTTTTTCTGATTCTATCAAAATTCTTGTGTATAAAAGGACGAAGTATGTTGTCAGATACTTGAAAAAGTGCGGAATATTTTATACAATATAAATAATTGATTGTCAGGGGGCGATTCGATGCGCAAAATGGATAAATTTACGACTTCCATCCGGATGGTTCCCTGCCTGTTTTTAAACGGGCAATTTTGGCTGCCGCGCATGTAAAACCGGCAGCCTGTTTTGATTTATGATGTAAGTTTGGGAGGCAGTACGATGTCAAAAAAAGTAGCGGTAATTATGGGGAGCGACAGTGATTTTGAGGTGGTCAGCGCCGCAATCAAACAGCTCAAGGCGTTCGAGATTCCGGTAGAGGCACATGTGATGAGTGCGCACCGGACGCCGGAGCGCGCGTCCGCTTTTGCGGCCGGTGCAAAGGCGGCAGGCTTTGGCGTGATCATTGCCGCTGCCGGAATGGCGGCGCATTTGGCCGGCGTATTGGCCGCCAATACGACACTCCCGGTGATCGGCATTCCGATTCGCTCCACCTTTGAGGGCATGGATGCATTGCTCGCCACGGTTCAGATGCCCAGTGGAATCCCCGTGGCAACGGTAGCGGTAAACGGTGCCAAAAACGCCGCACTACTTGCGGCTCAGATCCTTGCGCTGGGGGATCCGGCGCTCGACAGCAAGCTGGAGGCCATGAAGAGCGAAATGGCAGACGGCGTCGCGCAGAAAGATGCTGCGCTTCAGGAAAAAATCCAACAGCTTTAATTTTTGGAGGCGTATTTATGTCAATGGGGCTTCACGAAGAGTGCGGTGTGTTTGGTATTTACAACCGGAATGATCTTGTACTCGCCCAGGAAGTTTATCTGGCGCTCTATGCGCTGCAGCACCGTGGCCAGATGAGCTGCGGGATCGCTGTGAACAACGGCGGTGTGATCGATCATTACAAGGACTGCGGAATTGTGCCCGAGGTGTTTGATAAACAGGCGTTGGAGACGCTTACGGAGAACGGCCCGGGCGATATTGCGGTAGGCCATGTGCGCTATTCACCCAACAAACTGATCCATCAGGTCAATTCCCAGCCGCTTGTTATGCGCTATGCGCGCGGAACGATTGCGCTTGCAAATAACGGCTGTCTGGTGAATACGGCGGAGATCCGCCATATGCTCGAGCACGACGGGTGTGTGTTCCAGACCTCCGGCGATGCAGAGCTGATCGCCTATCTGATCGCGCGCTCGCGCCTTGCTGCTGGCAGTATCGAAAAGGCGGTCAGCATGATGATGGATCAGGTGCGTGGCGCCTATTCGATTGTTTTGATGTCCCCGCGTAAACTGCTTGCGGTCCGAGACCCGCACGGTTTCCGTCCGCTGTGCATCGGCAAGCTGGAGGACAGTTACATCTTCACCTCGGAATCGTGTGCACTGGATACGCTCGGCGCCCAGTTCGTGCGTGATGTGGAACCCGGTGAGATCGTTTGGACAGATGGCAAGGAACTGCACTCTATCCGCGATCACTGCGGTGGCAAGACTTCCCTGTGCGTGTTTGAACACGTCTATTTTGC
>USLQ01000256.1 GCA_900555545.1 uncultured Oscillospiraceae bacterium
CATGGTGCTGGTGCTGAACCCGCATGTGCAGGGCCCCGGCGGAACCATCCTGTACCGGGCTCATCAGGTGCTTGAGACACTGACCCTCGACAAGGATACCCAGCACTACAAGGAGCTCGTCGCGCAGAAGTTTGCGGAGCTCGTCTATGACGGCAAGTGGTTCACTCCGCTGCGCGAGGCACTCTCCGCTTTCGTCGCCGAGACGCAGAAGACCTGCACCGGCGATGTCAAGCTCAAGCTCTACAAGGGCAATATCATCAACGCCGGCACCACCTCCCCGAACTCCCTGTACAGCGAGGAGTTTGCGACCTTCGACGAGGACGATGTGTACGATCAGAAGGATTCCGCAGGCTTTATCAACCTGTTCGGCCTGCCGATCAAGGTCAAGGCGCTCATCGAGGAGAAAAAGGGCAAATAATCAAAGCCGTATATCCATCCGGGGAAGTACCGCGGCAAACGGTGCTTCCCCTTTCAGGCTTTTATCACGGAGGAGACAGTATGAAGCTCTGGGCAGGAAGATTTAAAAAAGAACTCGATCAGACGACGAACGACTTCAACTCGTCCATCTCGTTTGACAGCCGGATGGCCGATCAGGACATCCGCGGATCGCTCGCGCATTCGGATATGCTCTGCAAGCAGGGAATCATCTCGCAGGAGGATCGTGACGCCATCCACGCAGGACTCAAGGGGATTCAGGACGATCTGCACAGCGGCAAGCTGGCAATTGATCCCAACGCAGAGGATATCCACACCTTTGTAGAGGGGGAGTTGACCGCCCGCGTTGGGGATGCCGGCAAGCGCCTGCACACAGCCCGCAGCCGGAATGATCAGGTGGCAGTTGACCTGCGCATGAACTTGATGGAGGAGTGCGGAGAGATTCGCGCCCTGCTCCTTGAGCTGGTAAAAGTGCTGGCCGATCAGGCGGACAAATACGCCGGTACGGTCATGCCCGGTTACACACACTTGCAGCGTGCCCAGCCGATCGTGTTCGGCCACCATCTGCTCGCCTATGCGGAGATGCTCCTGCGCGATATCTCCCGCCTGGACGACGCCGTCAAGCGCATGAAGGTTTGTCCGCTGGGCTCGTGCGCGCTGGCGGGCACCACCTATCCGCTCGACCGGATGATGACGGCGAAGGCGCTTGGATTTGACGATTATTCGCACAACTCGCTTGACGGTGTGTCCGACCGCGACTACTGTATCGAGCTGCTCTCCTGTTTCTCCACCATCATGGTTCACCTCTCCCGCTTCTCGGAGGAGGTCATCCTCTGGTGCTCGTGGGAGTTTAAATTCATCGAGCTGGACGACGCCTTCTCCACCGGATCGAGCATCATGCCGCAGAAGAAGAATCCCGATATCGCGGAGCTTGTCCGCGGCAAGGCGGGGCGCGTCTTTGGCGATCTGATGACCATGCTCACCGTGATGAAGGGCATCCCATTGGCCTACAATAAGGATATGCAGGAAGATAAGGAGGCCGTCTTTGACGCGGTGGATACCGTGAAGATGTGCCTGAAAACCTTCACCCCCATGCTCGCCACCATGCGCGTCAACGGGGAGAAAATGCGTGCGGCTGCCGCGGGCGGGTTTATCAACGCCACGGACTGCGCGGACTACCTGGTCTCCAAGGGGCTGCCGTTCCGCGACGCATACAAGGCCACCGGTGAACTGGTCGCCCTGTGTATTGAAAAGAATCTGACGCTGGAGACGCTCCCACTTGCGGCGTATCAGGGCGTCTGTGACCTGTTTGGGGAGGATGTGTATGATGCGATCTCGCTGGACCGCTGCGTGAGCGGCCGCACCTCTCAGGGCGGGCCCGCCCCGCAGAATGTGCGGGCCGAGGCGGCGCGTGTCCATCAGATCATCACCGCGCTGGAGGGGGGAAAAGCATGATTCAAGTCGGTATCATCGGCGCGACGGGCTATGCAGGCGTCGAGCTCGTGCGCATCATTTTAAATCACCCGCAGGCGGAGCTCTCGGCCGTGGGTTCGGTCAGCTTCACGGGTAAAAAGCTTAGCGACGTCTACCCATCCCTTGCCGGATGCTGCGATATGGAGCTCGTCTCCACTCAGGAGGTCATCGCAAACAGTGACATCGTGTTTGCCTGCGTGCAGCACGGTCTGTCCCAGGAATTTGCGGCGCAGTGCCATGAAAAGAATGTCAAATTTATCGACCTTGGCGCGGATTTCCGCCTGGAGGAAGAGGCGGATTATCACGAATGGTATGGGCTTGATTACACCCATCACGAGCTGCACGAGGAGGCGGTCTACGCGCTCCCGGAGCTGTACCGCGACAAGATCAAGGGGAAAACCGTGCTCGGCAACCCCGGCTGTTATCCGACCAGCATCGCGCTTGGCCTCGCCCCGGCGATGAAAAATCACCTGGTACAGGCGCAGGGGATCATCATTGATTCCAAGTCCGGTGTGACCGGTTCGGGCCGCAAGCTCACGGAGGGGACGCACTATCCCGTCTGCAACGAGGCGTTTGAGCCATACAAAATTGCGGCACACCGCCACACGCCGGAGATTGAGCAGACGCTCTCCGATCTCGCGGGCGAAAAGCTGAAGGTGCTCTTTGTCCCGCACCTGCTGCCGGTCAATCGCGGTATCATCTCCACGATTTACGCCCATCTGAATCCCGGTGTGACGGAGGAACAGGTGCGCGCAGCATATGAGACATTCTATGCGGATGAAAAATTCGTGCGCGTCAAGCCCGCGGGGCAGACAGCCAACCTGCGCAATGTTAAATGCAGCAATTACTGTGATATCTCCCTGCACACCGACCCGCGCACCGGCACGCTGATCGTTGTCAGCGCGATCGACAATATGGTCAAGGG
>USLQ01000257.1 GCA_900555545.1 uncultured Oscillospiraceae bacterium
TCCAGCAAAAATGCCCGGACAGCCGGAATCGCCGAAACAACGGACGCGGCCATGGAGACCTCCGGCGTGCGGATCAAACCGGATACATCCTCCCCGTTGAGCAGAACGCGCTGCTCCCCCTCACGGAAGGCGAGCTCCACCCGAAGGCCGGAGAGCATTCCGGCGACAGCCTCCGAATCCTTTGTATCCACCTGCTCCCGAAGGGAATAGAGGGCGATCGTGCGGTAAAGCGCTCCGGTATCGATATAGATATAACCCTCCTTTTGCGCCACGGCGCGGGCGATGGTGCTCTTTCCCGCCCCGGATGGGCCGTCGATTGCAACATTGATGATATTCATTTATTTTCCTCCTGTGTGGCGGCACTCAGGCCCGCCAGCTTTCCTGTGGCAAATGCGATCTGTAGATTATATCCGCCCGTATAGGCGTCCACATCGATGACCTCCCCGGCAAAATAGAGGCCCGGCAGCAGTTTAGACTGCATGGTCTTGGGATCAATCTCTTTTGTAGGTACACCACCTGCGGTGACGATAGCCTCTTCGATCGGTCGGAACCCCGTTATGGTCAGCGTCAAATCCTTGAGCAGCATCCCGAGTGCACGGCGCCCCTCGCGGGTTACGGCATTGACTTTGCGGGACGCAGGAATCCCAGAGAGGCGGACAATCACTGGGACGAGCTTTTTTGGCAGCAGTAAATCAAGCGCATTGATAAAATTCCGATTTTTGCTTCCCTCAAAATCGCGCAGGATCCGCCTGTCAAGCTGCTCGGGATCGAGAGCCGGCTTGAGATCGATGTGAATCCGGTAACGGCCCGGCTCCATCTGGCGCATATGGCTGCTGGCGCTGAGAATCATCGGCCCCGACACGCCAAAGTGCGTAAAAAGCATCTCACCAAAGTCCGTGTAAATCGCTTTCCGCTTTTGCGTATCCTCCACCTTCAGTGCGCTATTGCGCAGGGAAAGGCCCTGCAAATCGGAGCACCAGCCCTCGTGGACGTTCAGCGCGGAGAGGGATGGGCGCGTGGGCACAATCGTATGGCAGGCCTCCTGGGCGAGGGCATATCCATCCCCCGTCGAACCGGTACGTGGATAGGACAGCCCGCCGGTCGCAACAATCACCGCGTCCGCACGGTACAGCTGCCCCGTCTCCGTAACAGCGCCGGAAACCCGACCGTTCTCCACGCGCAAATGAACTGCGCGGCCCTGGACAATCTGTACGCCGCCCTCCCGGGCAAAGCGCTCCAATGCATCTGCAATATCGTAGGACTTATCCGACTGCGGGAATACGCGCCCGCCTCGCTCCGTTTTCAACGGGACACCCGCACTCTCAAAAAAGGCGATAGTATCCGCCGGCATAAAGGCGGAAAAAGCGCTGTACAAAAATCGTCCATTGGCCGGAACAGCCTCCACCAGCGTGCGGATGTCGTTACAGTCATTTGTCACATTACAGCGGCCTTTCCCTGTGATCAGCATCTTGCGTGCCGGCCGTGCGTTGCGCTCCAGCAGGGTGACCCCTGCACCGGCGCGGGCCGCAAAACCAGCCGCCATCAGCCCGGCCGCTCCTCCTCCTATCACCAGGATCTGTCTGCTATTCGTCATCCGACTGTGTCTCCTCTATTTTATCATAGACCTCATAGGCGTCCCATATTCCCTCAAGCCGGTCAAAGCTCTCGGCAATCTCGCGCCTGCGGCTCATCGTGACCGCTACGATCAGCGCATTCACCAAGCTAAGCGGCGCCACCAGGGAATCCACCACGGAGGCCATATCACTCTTGGCTACGAGCAGATGGTTGGCAAAACCGGCGATCGGGGAGTCGTCGCTATCCGTGATGGAAATGATCGCGGCCCCACGGTCATGCGCAAAGCGCAGGGCATTGATCGTCTGATTGGAATACCGCGGGAAGCTGATCGCGATACACACATCCTTCTCGTTGATGCGGAAAATCTGCTCAAAAATCTCGCTTGCCGAGGAGGTCTGGATCACAACCACATTGTCATAGACAAGATTAAAATAAAAAGCCAGAAAGCTCGCCAGTGCGGCCGACGAGCGCAGGCCCATGATGTAGATCCGATCCGCCCGGTTGATCGCATCGACAGCCGCATAAAAATCCTTACGGCTGGTCTGCTCCAGCGTTGCCCGGATCATCTCAATGTCGCTGTTGAGTTCTTTCTCAATGACATCCTCATCCCCCATGCGGTCACACGTAACCTCGATCCGCTGGAGAGAGGTCAGTTTACTGCGCACCATATCGCGCAGCGATTTTTGCAGTTCGGGATACCCCTCATATCCAAGTACCGTAGCAAAACGCACCACGGTTGATTCGCTCACACCTGCAGTCGCCCCAAGCCGGGAAGCCGTCATAAAAGCGGCCCGGTCATAGCGGGATAGAATAAAATCCGCAATTTTGCGGTGCCCCTTGGACATTTTGGGATAGAGCTTTTCAATTTTAGTCAGGACACTCTGTCCCACATCAAACACCCCCTGTGGCAAACAATGCAAGCCCTTGCACATACTTGGTTAATATTTTAATCTTTTCCAGCTAAAAAATCAAGGATTATGCATTTTTCATTCTTAAAGAATTCATTTTGATAGAGCCAATCAGCAGATTAAAAATCCCCCCCCGCAGGGGAGGATTTTAGTACCACTATTGCAGAACAACCTGCTCATAGCTGACCGCATAGCCCGTATCTCTGTTCCCGATCGTGACGACCATGCCGCCCGTATGCTCTGCACCATTCCACGGCTTGGGCGAAGGGCCGGTTTTCAGGCCGTACACCATGTCGATCCCCTCATAGGTAATCACCGCATCGTTCTCGTGATCGTGGCCGCAGAA
>USLQ01000258.1 GCA_900555545.1 uncultured Oscillospiraceae bacterium
CCTGCGGCTGCGTATCTGACGGCGCCTGAGGGGCTGGTTCCGTATCGTCCGGCTCCTCCACATCGCCCGGTTCCTCCGGATCCGTTGCTTCCGTCCCGGGTTCCTCTGTGTCCGGTTCGCCGGGGTCTTCCGTTCCGGGGTCTGTGCTGGGCTCTTCCGGATCTACCGGGATGCCGAGTTGCCCTGTTGCCAGGTAATTGACCACAAACGCCTTCAGCGTATCCGCATCCATGCCGCCGAGAATCGCACCTGCGGCCGGGATCGCCGCAGTGAGCGCCGCGATGTTCTCCTCCGTAGTGAGGGCCGCCGCAAGATAATTGATGGTGGCCATGGTACGGTCGGCCATGCTCAGCTCATCGAGCGCGGCGAAATCGAACGCCGGCAGGGTCAGGCCGAGCGTGGCGCCATTGACCTGCACATTTGCAAGCACGCTGTTGAGCAGGTCGACCAGGCTGGCCGGAGCAGCGTCCGCCGGGAACACATCCGGCAGGAAGTTCCCCAGCAGGTCAAACAGCCAGCCGTACTCGCCGGACTGGATCATGGCGTCCAGCTTGGGAAGGAGATTGACAATCGAGGTCAGAGGGGCCTTGAGCACCTGACCCACCAGATCAAAGATGGGCGCATAGTAGATATCCAGCATTTGACCAATCACGGAAATGTTATTCTGTGCCATCTCCAGATATTCCGCTTTCAATTCTTCCAGATCCGCACTGCCGTCCGCCTTGGCCTGAACCGCCGCATCATATGCTTTTTGCAGCAGGTTGTCGTCCGTTGTGGTCTGCCCGCTCATCATCATCTCAAGATAAGCTGCAGAGGCCTCATCCGGCGTGCGGGCCTCCAGACCGAGATCCTCAAAGATCGGATAGAACGCAAAGCGATGGAGCGGCTCCGGCAGAGAAACGCCCAGCATCGTGCTGAGCATACCAGGTGTCGGCTCCGTAGGCGTCGCGCCGCCCATTGCATCCGCACCCGCAACACCCAATGCAGTAATCAGAACGACCAGATTGGACTTGAAGATATCCTTAATGGCCGCGACAAATGCGTCCACATCCCCGTTCGCAACGCCGTAATCCAGCTCCGTGAGCGGGATCTCGGTAACATCCAGATCAAAATATTCGTCAAAGGGATTCTCCGGCAGGCGGTCAAATGCCGCCCAGAGCTCCCTGGTATACAGCTTGATATTAACGCCAAATCCGCCGCCAATTCCGCTTGTATCAATTGAGATCAAAAGCGTGTTGACAGTGCCAATAAACTCGCCGACCGTCTTATTGCTGACAAGGGAATTCCAGTCCAGGCCCGCCATGCCCAAGAGGTTGATTGCATTCGCATCCATATTGACTACCGCCTCATCCAGCAGCTCCTGTGTTATTCCCTCCGGCAATGTGGTGTCCACCTGTTCCTCCTCTGCCGCTGCTGCAAACGCCGACACCGCCGTGCTTACCGCCAGCACCCCCGCCAGCGCTCCGCCTACGATCCGTTTCCACTTTTTCATTGTTTCTACACCTCCTTTTCCTTTATTCCATGCGCCTTCGGCACACTGGTTCCTTCCAATCTGATATTCAAAACCCTTCGCCCCAACCAAAATGCAGAATATTCATTTTTGTTTTGTGCATAATTATTATACCCCCCCCCCCGGAAATTTTTGTCAATATTCGTTTATCACAATGTCACGACTCTTTTTTTGGTCAGATTGACCTACCAGCATCCCTTCCATGCGGAGAAGATGCGTGTTCCGAAGGGACTGCACCACCTGCCAGCGCTGTTGCTTATGAAGCATACAGGTTTTTCCTGATCTCACATCCCTCCTGTTCAGTTTTTTGCAAACGCCACTCCCTTTGACGCATGTTTGCCAAACATGCAAAAAGCCCGTGGAGCATTACTCCACGGACTGTAAAAACGTATGAACTTCCCTCACGAGAGGAGCGATAATCAGATAGAAATCTCGTGCGCGATGCGATAAAGATCCATATCGAATTCTTTCTTCATGTTCAGCGCCTCATAGATATCATAATCGACGATTGCGTCTTTTTTATAGGCAACGACGCGGTTGCCAATATCCTTCATCAGCAGCTGAACGGCATAATGGCCCATCTCGCTGGCCAGGACGCGGTCGCGTACCGTCGGTGAACCACCGCGCTGGACGTGCCCCAGTACGGTTGCACGGCTCTCGACGCCCGTCTTTTCCTCAATGAGCTTTGCCATATCGACAACGCCGCCGATTCCCTCGGCCACGATGATGATAAAGTGCTTTTTCCCCGTCTTTTGCGTACGGAACATCCGTCCGATAACGTCTTCCTCAATATCGTAGTGCATTTCGGGCACCAAGATGGAGGTAGCTCCCACTGCGATACCGGCGTTGAGCGCCAGATAACCTGCCGTGTGGCCCATGACCTCTACCACGCTGCACCGGTCGTGCGACTCGGTCGTATCGCGAATGCGATCCACCATCTCCACAATTGTATTCATTGCCGTATCATAGCCGATCGTATAATCCGTGCAGGCGATGTCGTTGTCAATTGTGCCCGGCAGCGCTACGCATGGGATTCCCGCCAGAGAGAGGTCACGCGCGCCGCGGAAGGAACCATCACCGCCGATGACAACGATACCGTCCAGGCCGACCTCCTTACAGACGTCGACTGCCTTCTGAACGCCCTCCTGCGTTTTAAACTCCGGGCAGCGGGCTGTATAGAGCATGGTACCCCCGCGGTGAATGATATCCGAAACGCTGCGCAGGTTCATCTCGAACATATCGCCGCTGATCAGTCCACTGTATCCACGGCGAATCCCAAGCACTCGCAGGCCGTTTTCCCAGCCGGTGCGTACA
>USLQ01000259.1 GCA_900555545.1 uncultured Oscillospiraceae bacterium
CGATATCATTATCGGTAAGGGGCCTTCAGCGCGATCGATTCGCTTGGATCTTCCCAAGTTCACACTGGTGGGTGCAACGACGCGTGCGGGACAGCTTACGGCACCCCTGCGAGACCGCTTTGGCGTACTTTTTCGTTTGGAAATGTATAGTCCGGAGGAATTGCGTATAATTATAAATCAGAGCGCCGGTAAATTGGGGGTGCGTATTGATCCGGACGGGGCTGACGAGCTCTCCCGCCGTTCGCGTGGAACTCCACGCTTGGCAAACCGCTTGCTCAAGCGGGCGCGGGATTTTGCAGAGGTGATGGGGGATGGCGTCATTACCCGTGAGACAGCCAAGATTGCTCTGGAACGGATGGAGATTGACGATCTCGGCCATTGACCGTAGGCTGCTGGACACGATGATCCGCAATTACAACGGCGGCCCTGTCGGCTTGGATACCATTGCTGCGGCGATTGGGGAAGAGGCCGTTACAATCGAAGATGTCTATGAGCCCTACCTGATGCAGCTTGGCTTTTTGGGTAGAACGCCCCGTGGCAGAATCGTAACGCCAGCGGGATATGAGCATTTGGGCTATCCGGTGGACCGCCCGGAGGAATCCCCAGAACAATTAAAAATGGAATAACCGGCGACTCACATCAAATTGATCGTGAAAGGAGTTGTTCTGCATGGGCAGATTATTTGGAACAGATGGCGCGCGAGGCGTTGCGAACAGTGAACTCACCTGTGAACTGGCCCTTCAAATCGGTCGGGCGGCCGCCATGGTATTGACGGACGACACACACCGCCGCCCCAAAGTTCTCATCGGAATGGATACCCGGATATCCTCTGACATGCTGGCTTCCAGCTTGGCGGCCGGACTATGTTCCGTAGGTGCAGATGTACTGATGCTTGGGGTTATTCCGACGCCGGCGGTGGCTTATCTTGTCACCTACTATCATTACGATGCCGGAGTTATGATTTCCGCATCCCACAATCCGTGTGAGTATAATGGTATTAAAATATTTAAATCTGACGGCTACAAACTCCCCGATGCCTTAGAGGAGGAGATCGAGGGGATCATTCTGGATGAGGCGCGGATTCCTCCGGTAAAGGTCGGTGGCGAAGTCGGGAGTATCCGATATTCGACAACAGCAGTCCAGGATTATTTGAAGCATCTCCTGACGACTGTCGATGTCCGTTTTAACAATATGAAGCTCGCGATCGATTGTGCCAACGGTGCGGCGAGCGTAACGGCCCGTGAGCTCTTTGAGGGCTTGGGAGCCGATTGTTATATGGTTGCGGATAGCCCAAACGGCGTCAATATTAACGATCATTGCGGTTCAACCCACTTGGAACTGCTCCGCGATTGTGTGATCAAAAACAGCTGTGAGATTGGCCTTGCTTTTGATGGGGATGCCGACCGGTTATTGTGTGTGGATGCACAGGGGAATGTTGTTGATGGCGACCGAATCATCGCCCTCTGTGCCAAGGATATGAAGCAGCGCGGCGTATTGAAAAAGGACACCGCTGTGGTAACGATCATGACCAATATGGGCTTTTTCCGGTTTTGTGAGCAGGAAGGGCTCCACTGTGAGAAGACGAAGGTGGGAGACCGCTATGTGCTTGAAAACATGCTCCAAAATGGATACAGCATTGGTGGGGAGCAGTCTGGCCATGTGATTTTTCTCGACCATGCGACAACGGGCGATGGCCAGTTGACGGCTTTGCAGGTGCTCAGTGTGATGAAGCGCACGGGAAGCTCTCTTGCGGAGCTTGCCGCCTGCATGGAGGTTTACCCGCAGGTTCTTGTCAATGTCCGTGTGTCGGATTTTGGCAAAGTTCGCTTCCCCGAGGATGAGGAGATCAAAATTGCGATCAATCACGCAGAGCGCGAGCTTGGTGACTCCGGCCGGATTGTGGTTCGCGTCTCGGGGAACGAACCACTCGTTCGTGTGATGCTGGAAGGGAAGGACATGGATCAGATCACCGATCTTGCCCAATCTGTTGCCGAAGTAATTCGAGAACGTCTTATCTAAAGCAGTGCCGGTCATCCGGAAAAGATATCCGGATGACTCTTAATTAACACAAGGGAACAAGCGGGAGAATTGCATGCGTATTGTAAATGATTTTCAAGATTATGAATTGATTGATTGTTCGCAGGGACAAAAGCTGGAGCGTTGGCGGGATATTATCCTGATCCGCCCTGATCCGCAGGCGATCTGGCAGTCTGAACAGAAGCATCCCCTGTGGAAAAATGCCCATGCGCGTTATTTTCGCTCCAATTCAGGTGGTGGCCACTGGGAGACGTATAAAAAGGTTCCGGACAAGTGGGAAATACGCTATCAGGATTTAACATTTTTAGTCAAACCGATGGGATTTAAGCACGTTGGACTTTTCCCGGAACAGGCAGTTAACTGGAATTTCGTCCGGGAGAGGATCCGTGCTGTTGGCAGAGACATTCGTGTATTAAACCTTTTTGCCTACACAGGAGCAGCTACGGTCGCGTGTTTGCAGGCCGGCGCTTCTGTTGTCCATGTGGACGCATCCAAGGGGATGACTCAATGGGCAAAGGACAACGCGGAGGCATCCGGCGTACGTGGTGGGAATGTGCGCTTTATTGTGGATGATTGCGTAAAATTTGTTGAGCGTGAGATCCGCAGAGGGAACCGATATGATGTCATTATTATGGATCCGCCCTCCTATGGCCGGGGGCCCGGCGGTGAGGTGTGGAAGCTCGAGGACAAAATTTATGGTTTTTTGGAGCGCTGTGCCAACGTGCTGTCAGATACGCCGCTGATGGTTTTGGTCAATTCCTATACGGCTGGCCTCTCTCCTGCCG
>USLQ01000260.1 GCA_900555545.1 uncultured Oscillospiraceae bacterium
ACATCCCCTGCATCCTGGAACATACAGGCATAGTAATTGCGCCACCGGGGACGATGCAGGACTTTAGGCCCCCAGTACTTAACGCAGTTTGGCACATACCAGGCGAGGATAAATCGTATGCCGCCCGATTCCCCCGGGTTCACCGTGACACTGGCTGTGAGCGTAGAGGTATCCGGCTGGCCCTTGACCGGACGGTCATACATCCTGCCGGGGATAGAACCAAAGGTGAAAAATTCGTTATTAAACATGGTCAAATTATCAAACCATCCGCCGCGGTACCAATACGCCTGGGCGGCCGACTCCGTGCAGTCCGTAGCGACAACAACCTGGCCATAATCCAGGCTTTTCCGGTTCCCAGATGATCCGTGCATTACGATGGAGGCAAATGGCGCCTCTGCGCCGGCGCTGTGCAGCCCGGGACTGCGGAGTGGATTTGTCACGGAAAAGGCGATTGTATATTTCAGCGGTACATCGGCTGTATTTTGAATATGAAAAGAGAAAAAGGCTGCCGGTATGCTGCTGTCGTCCGCATTGCCTGGAATAAAAGGATTGAATGCCTCCATCGTGACCGCACCGGGGAAACAGGGATCCGAAAGCTCCAGCCGTGCGAGAGGGAATTCACCATAAAAATCGGTGTGCTCAAAATGGCGTTCGCCCGCCATAGTCCCACGGTTCGGGCCGTGCCCATATCCCCAGGAGTGGTTCCCACTGTGCAGGCCACCCATAAAATCGCGCGCGATGTCGCCCTGGAGAATCCGTCCGTCCACCATGCGGCAGCGATCCTCCGCCTTGATGGCAAAGTGCGTAAATCCGTTAATGCTCTCCCGATTGGGGCGGTTGTTCAGCTCCCAATCCACCAGGCTTCCGTTGCCCGCAAGACCCACACTTCCAGCACCGATCCCGCCGAGGGGGAATGATATATTGGCAGTACTGTCCCCTTGATAGACCATATTTTTCTCCAATCCGCCGTTTGATTGACCAGCATATTTTTCACCATTATATCAGCAGCCGGAAACAGGTGTCAACGGATTGAGGATTCAGAAGATTTAATCTGTATATTCTCTTCCTTTTCCCCCCATAATTTTATTCAAAAATAATATTTTCTTTTTTATCGGATTCATGAGTCAAAAAAGTTCAATACCGTTCTGCACGCTCAAATGATGGCATCCATGCCAAAAGTTTACACTGATATTTTTTGAATGAGCTCCCATACTATGAAGGCAGACGCAAAAACAATCAAAATTGATATAAGGAGTGTAAATTAACTATGGCTAAGAGCGGTAATTCCAGCATCGTCCCGGAGGCGCGCGAGGCGCTCAACCGATTCAAGATGGAGGCTGCCAACGAAGTCGGCGTCAACCTGAAGCAGGGCTATAACGGGGATCTGACCTCCCGTCAGGCCGGTTCCATCGGCGGCCAGATGGTCAAGAAGATGATCCAGGCCTATGAGAACGGCATGAAATAACCCATGCCAGAATAGGCGGACAGCCGGACGCGCAAACGTCCGGCTGTTTTCACTTTGCAGCCCCGTGCGGAGGCTCCTTATTCTCATTGAAGCGCCGCAGCAGGTAGACAAACGCCCGCAGATCGCGCCGGTCCAGGCGGCGAATCTCCCGCTCCGCCTCACAGATCAACTGGGAATCCGCAGCGGAGACATGAAAAAACTCCTGCGGCGTGACGCCAAAGTAATCGCAGATCCGGAAAAATGCCTCCATGGACGGCAACGCATTGCCGGATGTGATATTGTGAATATACCCATGACCCATGTTCAGCTCCAGGCTCATCCGGTGCTCGGATACATTTTTCTCCATCCGCAACTGTGTGATCCGCTCCGCTATAAAGGAAAGATCCATCCTCTTTCTCCTCCCATCCCGATGCCGTTTCCCTATTACTTTAGCACAGGATCATCATGGGGTCAACTGTTCTGT
The DNA here is from genome assembly GCA_900555545.1 of uncultured Oscillospiraceae bacterium. Lineage (GTDB taxonomy): Bacteria > Bacillota > Clostridia > Oscillospirales > Acutalibacteraceae > Onthovicinus. The sequence continues at coordinate 1,929 of USLQ01000260.1, forward strand.
TTTATTCTCGGGTTATGTCTCAATGTGTTATCATCTATTACGCCATCGCAGGTGTAGCTGCCGCAAAGGCCGTCATCCTCATCTGGCAAGACATCCGCCGTTCCGTCTCAATCCAAACTCACAGTCCATATGCTATCTGTTCAGACCGTGCCCAGCAGATCAGCATGGAGTGCGCTTCACAACGCCTGCCCCGGTCTTAGGAAAAATTGGGGCATATAAAAGCCCCATCTGCCGGGCGGTATTTTATCACCATCTGACAGCTGGGACTTTTCAACCATTCAGCAAAGCCTATTCATTTGGTAATATAGTCCACCATATCGTAGAACTTGCCGTCCTTCAGGTAGACTTGCGGCACACGTTTACTGATGCCGCAGATAATCTCGTAATTGATCACGCCGCACATCCGAGCCAGATCGTCCACACTGATGCGCTCCCCGTGATCGGCGCCAAAGGCCGTGACCTCCATGCCCTCCTGCACGCCGGGGATCTCCGTGACGTCGAGCATAGTCTGATCCATGCAGATACGGCCGACGACAGGCGCTTTTTGCCCATTGATGAGCATATATGCCTTACTGGAAAGGGCACGCGGATAGCCGTCCGCGTAGCCGACGGGCACTGTGGCGACCCGCATATCCCGCTCTGCTGTAAAGGTGCGGCCATAGCTGATCTTACTGCCGGCGGGCACATCCTTGACCATGGAGACCACCGTCTTGAGCTCCATGACCGGGCGCAGGGGGCAGGTACCGCGCACCGCATCCGACGGATACAGACCGTACAGGATGATGCCGGGCCGCACGCCGTCGAGTTGCATCTCCGGATAGCAGAGCGTAGCGGCGGAATTGCAGCAATGGCGCAGCTCAAACGTGACGCCGCGCTGCGCAA
>USLQ01000261.1 GCA_900555545.1 uncultured Oscillospiraceae bacterium
TGCCCGCCGAAACGCCCAAGGCAGCCGTGTTGTGCAGCAGCAAGGCCAAAGGCGCCCAGACCCGTAAGGACTGCAAGGCCGGATGTATTGGGTGCAAAAAGTGCGAAAAAGTCTGCCCATCTGACGCAGTCGTGGTAACCGCCAATTTGGCGCACATCAATCCGGATAAGTGCACCGCCTGCGGCGCGTGCGTGGAAAACTGCCCACAGCACTGTATTGAATTGTTCCATGTAACTGACTGAACCCTATGGGGGCTTGTTCCCCTTTAATAATTCAGGAAAGAAGGTACCCATCATGAAAAAAGAAGCACTTACTCAAGCGGTCGAGCAGACCCACGCGCTGATGGAGTCCGTTACCTGCAGCAAAGAGGCCAAGGCCGCTGCGCAGCGCTGGCTGGATGCGCTTGGAACGGAGCACGAGGTTGAGGAGACCCAGCGCTATATCGCCGAACTGGAGGCGGATATCGTGCCTATCGACACATTGATCTCCCTGGCGGAATCCGAAAAGGGCGCCCACATCTTTGGGGCGGAGAAGGCTCTTGCAATCGCAGCGCATGCCAAAGAAATCAAAGCCGCAGGCGCAAAATATTGCGACTGCCCGGCGTGTGCAGCCGCGATTGCGATCCTTGAGAAAAAGGCAGATTTGCTGTAAGAAACAACTAAACTATTGATTTGAGATCGCCCTCAACGGCATATGCTGTTGGGAGCGGTCTTTTTTATTGACTCGATTTTTCGTCTCTTCTATTCTCCGGTAACAATCCCGCACGCAATTGCGCACACAATAACTATGAAATCAGTAAAACTCGGTTTTTCTTCTGAAAAGGTATTGACATCTGGCTGCTATCTGCATATAATAAAATCAAACATATGAATATATATTCATATGAGCAATTTTGAATCAGGAGGGCTTATCTATGGCTGATGAATATACCACTAAAGATCGTTTACAGAACGTACAGGAGAACTGCTGCCATCACTGCGCGGATGGCCTGCATATGCCCGATATCGAGGTACTATACGATCTATCCGAACTTTTCAAGGTATTCGGGGACAGTACCCGGATTCGCATCCTATGCGCACTGCTCGACCGTGAAATGTGCGTGGGCGATCTGGCGGAGGTGCTTGACGCCGGGCAGAGTGCCGTCTCACACCAACTGCGGATCCTGCGCACTGCCGGTCTCGTACGCCCGCGCCGGGAGGGTAAGACGATCTATTACGCGCTTGACGATGAGCATGTCCACACCATCTTCCAGGCCGGTCTGGAACACATCCTGCACAAGAGAGGACTGATGGAGAATGAGTAAACAACAGGAACACTGCGACTTGCACGGCCACACGCACGCGGAGATTGATCTGGGCTGTGGCTGTGGTCACGAACATCCCCACCATCACGACGAAAGCGGTAAAAAGAGCCACTGGCCTGTCGTCTCCCTCATCATCGCCGCCGTTTTGATGGCGGTCGGATTCATCCTCCGCCTGTTTGACAATCTGCCGCCATTTCTCTCCGATACCGCCTTTGTGGCAGCTGCGCTGCTCGCCGGATATCCTGTTTTGATCGATGGGGTCAGGGATTTGCTCAAGCTCCGCCTGGATGAACATCTGCTCGTCTCCATCGCCGTGATCGCGGCCTGTATCATCGGAGAATTCCCGGAGGCCGCAGCTGTAACCATCTTCTTCCAGGTGGGTGAGATGTTTGAGGAGTTCGCCGTCAACCGCTCCAAGAAGTCCATCGCTGCGCTGACGGAAATCCGTCCCGACACAGCCAATGTCATGGAGAACGACGCGCTGGTAAAAAAGCGCGCGGAAGAAATTGCCATCGGGACGGTCATCACGGTACTCCCCTTTGAACGCATCCCGCTTGACGGTGCCGTCCGCAGCGGACAATCCAGCCTGGATGCCTCCGCCATCACCGGCGAGAGCATCCCTATCGATGCCTCCGCCGGAACACAGGCACTCAGCGGCATGATCAACGGTTCCGGAACCTTGGAGATCGAAGTGACCAACTCCTATGGTGACTCCGCCGCCAGCCGTATCATTGATATGGTGGAAAACGCCTCCTCCCGCAAGGCGTCCGCCGAACGGACGGTGAGCAAATTTGCCCGCATCTATACACCGGCTGTTGTTGCAGCGGCGATCCTGCTCGCCGTGATCCCCTCCTTGATCACAGGCAATTGGAGCGAATGGATCCACCGCTCGTTGATCTTCCTGGTGGCCTCATGCCCGTGCGCCCTGGTGCTCTCTGTTCCGCTGAGCTTTTTTGCCGGGATCGGAGCGTCCTCCAAGCGGGGCATCCTCGTCAAGGGCGGCGAATTTATCGAAAAGCTCTCCAAGGCTGATACCGTCATCTTCGATAAGACCGGAACACTCACCACGGGTGATCTCTCTGTCAACAAGGTGACGCCCGCCCCCGGCCACACGGAGGAGGAAGTGCTCCAATACGCCGCCGGATGCGAGTACTACTCCAATCACCCGATCGCCAAGGCCATCGTCGCCGCCTACGGCAAAACAGATGAAGCTGCAGTAACCGGATTTCAAGAGACACCGGGGCACGGTACGACTGCGTACGTGCTGGACAAAAAAGTCCTGTGCGGCGGGAAAGCCATGATGGAACAATCCGGGATTGACATCTCTACACTCCCCGCGGCGCAAGTCTATGTGTGCGTGGAGGGCGGACTGATCGGAGCTGTTCAGGTTTCCAGCACTGTCAGGGATGACGCCGCACAGGCTGTCCGGGAGCTGAAGCTGCTGGGTGTAAAGCACGTAGTCATGCTCACCGGTGATAACGAAAAGGCCGCTGCACAGACAGCG
>USLQ01000262.1 GCA_900555545.1 uncultured Oscillospiraceae bacterium
GGGCCTCCAGTGCCATGGAGGATGTCTCCGTATGTGTGGACAAGGTGTGCGCCGGTCTCAAGGAACGCTGTGCCCCGGATATGACGGGCATTTACAGCAAAGTTTGCGACAATGTCTGCTTTAGCTGTACCATGCGGTCCTTCTGCTGGACCACAGCCTTTGACGACACGATGAATGTATTCAACGATATCGGCACGGCGTTGCGGGCACAGGGCCGGGCGACACTCGACAATGCGCCCGAATACTTCCGTACACGGTGCACCCGCAAGGAGGATCTGCTCGCCACATTCAACCGGGAATATGCGAACTATCTCGAATCCCTGAGCGCGCAGGATGAGATCGGGCGTATCCGTTCCCAGGCTGCGGAGCAGTTTGGCACCATTGCGCAGATGCTGGGGGATCTCTCAAACGAGTATGCCCAAACCAGAACTTACGACGACAAGGCGGCCTACCGTGTGCGCACGCATTTGCAGGCGCACAAGATCCCGGTCACGGAGGCGGACTGCATCCTGGATAAAGATGGCCGGATGACAGTGCATGTGCTGTGCGACCCGGTCAAGGGGGTGGACCGCCGCATGGTCGCGGAGGAGGTGGGCACGGCGGCCCGCCGTGTGTTTGAACTGCCGTGTGTGAACACCTGTGGCGGCAAGACGCTCATCACTCTGAGCGAGCGGGCCTGCTTTACCGCCCCGGCCGCCGGGGCGCAGATCACCTGTTCCTCCTCCGCTGTGAGCGGGGACTCCTACGAGTGCTTTAACGATGGCTGCGGCCGCCAGCTGTTGGTCATCAGCGATGGGATGGGCACCGGAGCGCGCGCCGCCGTGGACGGCGCCATGGCGAGCGGGCTGCTGGCCCGGCTGATCAAGGCGGGGTTCGGCTTTGACTGCGCGCTCAAGGTGGTCAACTCCTCCCTGCTGGTCAAATCTTCGGATGAATCCCTCGCCACACTCGATATCGCCTGTATTGATCTGTTTACCGGGCGGGTGGACTTTTTAAAGGCCGGAGCGCCGGCCTCCTTTATCCGTAAAAACGGCAAGGCTCACAAGCTCGAGAATGCCTCCCTGCCGGCGGGGATCTTGCCGGAGGTTGCGTTTGCACGTTCCTCGGCCATGCTGGGGGCTGGCGATATTGTGCTCATGGCGTCGGATGGCGCGCTGGAGGGCGACACGGAGTGGATCTGCGCCCGGCTGGAGGACTGGCAGGAGGGGGACGCACGTGCGCTCGCCCGTCACATTGCCCAGGAGGCCAAGCGCCGTGTGGCCGGGATCCATGACGATGATATCACCGTGGTGGCCGCCATCATCGGCAAATAATTTACGCATTTGGAATCCGCTGTAAATTATGGTATACTGTTAAAAAACAGGCAAAGGAGTTTTACCATGGTTGAAATTACAATGGAAAACGGCGGCAAGATCAAGATTGAGCTTGACCCCACCGCTGCACCGATTACAGTGGAGAATTTTGAAAAGCTGGTCCGTCAGGGCTTTTACGACGGCCTCACGTTCCACCGCATTATCCCGGGCTTTATGATCCAGGGCGGCGACCCGGAGGGGACCGGAATGGGCGGCCCGGGCTATGGGATCAAGGGCGAGTTTGCACGCAACGGCGTGGATAATCCGATCAAACACACGCGCGGCGTTATCAGCATGGCCCGCAGTATGATGCCCAACTCCGCCGGCAGTCAGTTTTTCATCATGCACGAGGATGCGCCGCACCTCGACGGCAGCTACGCGGCCTTTGGCCATGTGGTCGAGGGCATGGAGGTTGTGGATGAGATCGCCGGGGTGGAGACGGATGCGGGTGACCGCCCGCTGACGCCGGTTGTTATGAAAACCGTACGGATCATAGAGGAATAAGACAAAAAAAGGACGCCCCGCGCGGCGTCCTTTTTTGTTTCAATAAAGGCCCCTGTGTAAGGCAGGAGGGATTATTTGATCATCAGACATCCTTGGGATTATCGGTCAGGAGCTCCATCATCATCCGCGCCCCCATCTGCATCCCATCCGTGTATACGGTGGCGTATGTGTTGGAAAATATCCGATACTGCTCATCGAGAATCCTCATAAAACTCTTACTTAACCCCGTGTCGATAGCATTGAGCTGATCAAGGAAGTCGTCGTACAGGGCGTTGTTCCTGCGTGCCTCCATCAGCATGTCGCTGTAATTCCTGACAGGGGCGATCTGCCCCTCATAGAGCTGTTTTAGTACAGTATTCATCATTGATCCCTTCATCCTGTATTATTTAATAATGTTACTATTTAGTATTCTATCAATATGTTATATTAAAGTCAATATAATTGGTTTATACTAAAAATACAATTAAAATTACAGGGGTGTAATCATGTCGGATAAATTTGTCGTACGCCCAAAGCGGGCGGATAGAAAGGAAGACAAGACGGTGATCATGACCCTGCGCATGGATCGGGAATTGCAGGAGGAATTCGACAGGCTGTCCGCCCGGAGCGACCGCTCACGCAACGAGCTGATGTGCATGGCGCTGCGCTACGCACTGGATCACCTTGAGTTCATCCCGGATGATGAAGCAGAAAAGGAATCCTGTTGACGGGAATCGCCAGTCAACAAAAACATGTAAAACCGGACTGATTCCTCCCCCATATGGGGGGATTTTTTTGTCCGGCGGGTTTATAGGAATGGCCGGAATGAGTCCGAAAGAACGGAAAAGCCATTTCTATCTGGATTTTGCATATTTTTTGAGGTTAATTAGCCTCAAAGCTGATTATACTTCCCCCTACAATAAATGTCAAGTGGGGGGATTCAGTATGGATAGTCGGA
>USLQ01000263.1 GCA_900555545.1 uncultured Oscillospiraceae bacterium
ATCTGTATCCACATTTCCAAAAATATCTACCATGCCTGCCATAGGAATCCACCCATCCTTCACTACAAAATTAGAGCAACTTCTTTTGTCATTATATTACAAAACAGCACTTTGTTCAAGGGACAAATTGTGAAGAATGATCTCAATTTTGCTCCTCGTCCGACGCCTCGGAAAATACACCGGGCAGACCGAGCAGTTCCTGCGCACGTGCCGCGTCGATCTCATCGGCGCTTTTCAGCTTGCGGCTGATGAGGGCATTGCGCTTGAGCGCGTCGTCAATCGTCCCGCCCGCCTCGTCGATTTTTTTGCGCGCCTTTTGCAGTAGACCGCCAAACTTCTCATACTGGAGCTTGACCGCCCCGAGTAAGGCGCGGATCTCATTGGCCTTCTCATTGATCGTCACGGCACGGAAGCCGATGGAGAGCGAGTTGAGCAGTGCGGTAATGGTCATCGGCCCGGCGAGCATGATATTCTCCCGGATCAGCTGCTCCGGCAGCCCGCTGTGGGAGGAGGTAATCTCCGCATAGAGCCCCTCCGTGGCCAGGTACAGGATGGCAAACGGCGTGGTATCCGGCACGTGGATATACTCGCGGACGGCCTTGGCCTCCTCCCGCACGCGCTGCTCGAGCGCCTTTTTACACTGCTCCACGGCTGCCGCGTCTCCACGGTCGGCCGCATCACACAGCCGTGTGTAGTCCTCCATGGGGAACTTGGAGTCGATGGGCAGGTAGGTAAAACCGCCCGAACCGTCGCTCTCCGGAATGCGCACAGCGAATTCCACCCGCTTGTTGGAGCGCCGGTTGGTGGCTACATTTTTATCGTACATGTGGGGGATTGTCTGTTCCAAAATCCCCTCCAACTGCACCTCCGCCCATGTGCCGCGCGCCTTTACGTTGGTGAGCACACGGTTGAGGGAGTGGATATTCGTCGTCACACCGCTCGAGAGCTCCCGCATCTCGCCCAGAGATTTATTCACGCTCTCCAGCTGGGCCGCCACCGTCTTAAAGGAGCTGTCCAGCCGTTCATTGAGCGTAGCGGTCAGCTTCTCATCTACGGTGGCGCGCATCTGCTCCAGCTTTTGCTCATTGCTCTGCGCCATGCGCGCCACGGATTCGCTCAAGGCCGCACTCTGGCGGCGGGCGTTCTCCGCATTATCGTTCCGGATCCCTGCAAGGGACTGGCTGAGCGTGTCCGTCATCTGTTTCAGCTCGCGCGAGGTATCCTGCCGCTGCTCCTGGAAACGTCGGGCGTTCTCATTCCGGCTATTGGAGAATTCACGGCCCAATGCATCGATCAACTGGCGGGACTGCTCCCCCAGTGCGGCCAATTCACGCTCCAGCCGGGCGATCTGATCCTGATCCCGCTGCGCCTGCGACTGCTCGCGGCGGCGGGCGCTGCGCTCCATCACGAGTAAAATGACAGCGACGGCCGCCAGAACCGCCGCTGCCATGGATAAAATTTCAGCAATCACTGTCTCACCCTCCCGGCATCAAAAATTTCTGCCGTTGAAGCCCCAGTGCTCCACTTCCTCGTACTTGACATATACGCGGCCGGGATCGATGGCAAACACGTCGTGCACGGCTGCGGTGATCTTCCCCGTCAGGGCGTCAAATGCCTCCGGCGACGCGTGGCCGTAGATCTTCACCTCGATAAAGGCGGCCGGGGTATCGCCATCTCCCTGGAAATAGACGTCCAGCCCGTCGCTGATAACGACCATCAGCCACGCCTCGCTCTTGCCGGGGATGGTGCGGATATCCTGGCCCAGACGTGCCTTGAGTGTGTCCTTCTGTTCCTTGGTTGCTTTGACGCTTGTTTTCACTTCGATACAGGGCATAGTAATCCTCCTTAATGGTTTAAAATGATAATGATAGTATTTAAGTCTGCACAAACCACACGGCTCCCTTGTGTAAAGGGAGCTGTCATCCGATAGGATGACTGAGGGATTGTTGCAGAAAAGAGATCACAGAATAGCCATTGGTTCCAACCGGCAACCCTCCAGTCACGCTATCGCGTGCCAGCCTCCCTTACACAGGGAGGCCTTTTACAGCACTTACCGATCCGAACTAGAGATAGGCGCAGCATATAACCCGGTATAGAGATGCTACTATAATTTCTCAATAGATGCACATCGAAACTTGTTTTTTCGCACGATAAACGAATTTTTCTCGTCAATAAACAAGCCCTCTCCATCGTTGAGACGAATAACCGTACTGCGACTCTCCTTTTCGTATTTGGAACACTTTTCTTCAAAAGCGTCATAACGATCGAGAAACCTGCCATAGTGTGGAAGAATCTGTATGTTGGTAAAATTCAATGCCGACAGTTCCTCCAACTCCACTATATTCATTTCGGGGGTATAGAGATCGATCAATTCTAGACTCGGCGTAAGAACAATCGAGCCGGCACTGCACCCGATCAAGCACCTGCTCTCTGCAAACTCCTTTAAGGCATCTGAAAAATGGTGGCTTTTTATAGAATTCAGAAGGTAGTAGGGATTGCCTCCCATCAGTTCCACCACATCATATCGCATCAGTTCAGACGGGGATTGAGTGTCAAAATCGAAGCAATCAATAGATAGACCCAACAACTGAAGTTCGCGTGTCAATCGTTTAACATGATAATTTTTTTCTTTGTACTCATTATCAGCGGTCACAACAAGAGCAGCCCGTCCGGAATTGACATATTTTCTCGCTTGCCGCAACAGGCATCTGGTTGACAATCCATTTGATGTCAAAATCATCATTGAATATCACATCTTCTCCATCTGCCTC
>USLQ01000264.1 GCA_900555545.1 uncultured Oscillospiraceae bacterium
GTGTTGCACGCCTATGCCGGAGCGGAGGGGGAGGAATCCGTGATTCCAAACATTGTGTTCCACCCCGCGCTGATCTATGGCACGCAGCAGTCCGTATTCTGGAGCCGGTATATGCGCCCGATTTTAAGCTCCGCCACCCTCTCCCACCTCATTTTTAAGCCGGAGATTCCCTGGCAGCGCGAGGCTCTTGGCCATCTGCGCACGGCCTACGAGCTTGGGGTTGCGCAGGGCAACGGCTTTGAATTGAAAATGCGCAGCCATCTGTCGGAGCTGATGCTGCTGATCTTTGAACACAGCTCGGACGCCATTACCGCCCGCAGTGCCCCTCTGCCGCAGGAACTCAACCGTGTGCGCCGGATGATTGATTTTATCGACTGCCATTTCGCGGAGCCGGTCACGCTCAGTCAGATTGCCGGGGCCGCTGCAGTCAGCGAGCGGGAGTGCCTGCGCTGCTTCCGCAACGTGATCGGCCAGACACCCAAGCAGTACGTCATCCGGCGGCGGATCCAGTACGCATCTGACTTGCTCCTCCACTCCAACCGATCCCTGATGGAGATTGGCGAGCTGTGCGGATTCCAGAGCCAGAGTTATTTTATTAAAATATTTCACCGCGCGGTGGGAATGCCCCCCGGTGAATTTCGCAGACGCGGAACGCTACAGAAATAGGAGAAAAAGGAGCGACGGAATGATTTCCCCCGAAACGTTGTCCCGAACAATCTGCTGTCCGCGACGACGCGGAGGAAGGATAATCGAATCGCACAATCTTCCTCCTTGCACGCGTAGGGAACGCCGGGGGCGGCGTTCCCTACGGAGGATTGTACAGACTTTCCCCGTGTACCCCGCAAAAAGTTGATCGCTCCGTGGGGATGTCGTGAGCCTGCCCGTACGCGAATAGACGCAGCCTTCTTTACAACACTTTGACAAGAGCCCGGTGCAATGCACCGGGCTCTCTCATTCTTTACAATTTTAATTATTCGGACTCGGCGGGTGTGTTCTCCTCTTCCTCGGCCTGATCCACAGATTCCTCCTCCGGATCCTGCGGCTCAATCTGCTGCGCCTCTTCCTCGTCATGCTCGGCGCGGGCAACGGTGACGAGCTTTTCTCCCTCGTTCACCTTCATCACGCGTACGCCTTTAGAGGTGCGGGAGAGGGTATTGATCCCGTTGGCAGCGATACGGATAATGACACCGTCGGAGGCGATCATAATAATATCATCCGTATCCTCAACCACGATCACGGCGGCCACGTCGCCGTATTTCTCCACGTGGTAGTTGATCAAGCCCTTGCCGCCCCTGCTCTGGAGACGGTATTCGCTGAACGGGCTGCGGCGGCCGTTGCCCGTCTCGCTCACGGTGAGAACCTCACCCTCCCCGGAGAGGACAGCCATTCCGATCACCTCATCCCCCTCGCGCAGGGTGATGGCTTTGACACCGCGGGCCACACGGCCCACCTCACGGGCGTCCGCCTCATTAAAGCGGATACTCATGCCCTTACGGGTGGCGACCAACAGATCGTCGCTGCCGCTGGTCAGGCGCACCCAGGCCAGCTCATCGCCCTCGTCAATATTGATCGCGCGCAGGCCGACTTTGCGGATATTCTGGTACAGGCACAGGGCAGAACGCTTGATGATACCCTTCCGGGTAACCATACAGATATTGCGCGTATCCTCCTCGCCTTCAGCCAGCTTCGGGACGCGAATCATCGCCTCGACCTTCTCGCCCTCCTCGATGGGCAGCAGGTTGACCACATTCATCCCCTTGCTGGTGCGGCCGCTCTCCGGGATCTCATATCCCTTCAGGCGGAATACGCGGCCCCGGTTGGTGAAGAAGAGAACATACTCATGCGTGGAGCCGATAAACATGGTCTCCGCCACATCCTCCTCCCGGCGGGCCATACCGCTGATGCCGCGGCCGCCGCGTTTCTGCGTGCGGTAGGCATCCACGGGCTGGCGCTTGAGATAGCCCATGGTTGTCATCGTGAATACGCAGTTCTCCTCGGGGATCAGATCCTCAATATCGACCTCACCGCTGACGTTCTCAATCCGGGTGCGGCGCTCATCGCCGTATTTGTTCTTGATCTCAATGGCCTCATTTTTGACGATCTCCAGCACCTTGCGCTCATCGCCGAGGATCTCCAGATATTCCTTGATCTTGGCGGCAAGCTCGGCGAGTTCGGCCTCGATCTTTTCACGCTCCAAACCGGTCAGACGGCCAAGCTGCATCTTGACGATGGCATCGGCCTGCACATCATCCAAACCAAAGCGCTCCATCAGGCGCTCCTTGCCCTCTGCAATGCTCTTGGAGGAGCGGAGGATGGCGATGACCTCATCAATAAAGTCAAGCGCAATCTTCAATCCCTCCAAAATGTGGGCGCGCTCCTGTGCCTTTTTCAGGTTGAATTTGACACGGCGGACAATGATCTCTTCCTGATATTTGATATAGTTCTGTAAAATTTCCTTGAGCGTGAGGATCTTCGGCTCCCCGTTGACGAGGGCCAGCATAATCACGCCAAAGGTGATCTGCATCTGTGTGAGGGAATACAGGTTGTTGAGCACAACCTGCGGATTTGCCTCACGCTTGAGGTCGATCTGCATCCGCATTCCGGCGCGGCCGGAATAGTCGTTGATGGCGGAAATCCCCTCGATCCGCTTGTCCTTGACCAGATCTGCAATACTTTCCACCAGGCGTGCCTTATTGACCTGGTAGGGCAGCTGGTCGACCACAATGCTAAAGTAGCCGTTCTTGTGC
>USLQ01000265.1 GCA_900555545.1 uncultured Oscillospiraceae bacterium
ACCCGCTGGTGAAAAAGCTCTCCGAGACATACGAGAGCGATGCGGACACCGCCGCCAAGTATGCCCAGCTGCTCTACAACCAGGCCATGCTGATGGCCGGATTTGAGATCGAGGATCCCACCGCCTACACGGATCTGCTGTGCAGCCTGCTGGCGGAATAAATCAGAGTGAAAACAACAATGCCCTCCCGGAAGGATAATGACCTCCGGGAGGGCATTTGCCTTTTTTTCTTATGGATTTGTCTCATCCGGGGCGTAAAAGCGGGCATATTTTCCGTCATCTTCCCCGCCGCTCAGGCGCAGATAGATCATGTCCGGATATTGATCGTTCACATAGACGACGCCGTTCAGAAAGTCCGCATCATTCGTCGTGCCGGGCGTTCCTTTTCCTTTGGCGCACCTGCAATGCAATCCCCGCAACTGCAAAAATCAACACTACCGCCAGCAGGATAAAGGCACCGTAATGGGTTTGCAGCTGGTACACCGTCCCGGCATCCATGCCGGGCGTGATCTTGGCGCTGTTCCAAGCGACAATTCCGTCTCCCAGGAACTGTCCGGTTACAATACCCACCAAGAACCCAACGGCCAATGCACTGGACACCCAGTATTGCCCCGCCAGAATCAGCACTGCAACTGGAATCCAGATGAGCAGGTACCGCCCGTCCTCGGACGCCCATCCGAATAAGTAAGTATCCCGCAGCAGCATCCGGCAGAGCGCATGCCAGACCAACAGCACCCCAAAGGTTGCCAGGAACCAGTTCGCTTTTGTCTTGGCTGCCCCACGCATGATAACCCCTCCCGCATCGCTCAAAATGATCTCTGCAACCGGGTTCAAGTATTCCTATCCCCATTATAGCGTGCCGGTATGTACTGTCAATGGTTGTGACAGCGCTGTAAATAATTGTCACCAATTTGTCATAAGCGGTTATGATATGACGAGGGAGGGTACAAGCCTTGCCCCCCCTGTCCGCGCAGCGAACAAAAGGGAGCGCCTGGGTGGACTGGCCGTGGCCAAGACGAAGGGGAAGGACAGGGAAAGTTCGTAAAAAGCCGCCAACCCTCCCGGCACGCATCGGATGCGCCGCCTCTGCTATGCCCGAACTCCCCCTCACAGAGCACCGGCAAAAACAGCCCCCGTGAACACGAGGGCCGTTTAGACTATCTTCCGTTTTTACATCCGCTCCGGGACCTCGAGCTTGAGCATGGTGAGGACGTTTTTCATCGTCTCCTTGACGCACAGGCACAGACTGATGCGCGCCTGCATGAGCGCCTCATCCTCCACGCTCACGCGGCACTCGTTGTAGAACTTGTGGAACAGTCCGGCAAGATCCACACAGTAGCGGGTGATGCGCGCGGGGTCGTACTTCTGCGCGGCGAGGACGATCTCATCCGTCAGGGCGGAGAGATGGCGGATCAGCTCGCGCTCCTCCGGCGCATTCAGGCGGCAGAGTTCCTCCCGCGTGCATTCGCGCGGAGTAATACCGTCCGCCTCCAGGCGGCGCAGGATGCTGCAAATACGCGCGTGCGCGTACTGGCAGTAGTAGACCGGGTTCTGGGAGCTCTGCTCCACCGCCAGATCGAGGTCAAACTCCATCTGGGATTCCGGCTCACGCATGTTGAACAGGAAGCGCGCCGCATCCACAGGGATATCCTCAAACAGGTCATTGAGTGTGATGGCCTTGCCCGTCCGCTTGCTCATCCGGACGACTTCGCCGCCGCGCGTCAGGCGCACCAGCTGCATCAGGATCACATCCAGGCGGGAGGGATCAATGCCGATCGCCTCGAGCGCGCCTTTCATCCGGGCGACGTGGCCGTGGTGATCCGCCCCCCAGATATCGATCGCCTTATCGAAGCCGCGCACCTCCAGCTTGTTGCGGTGGTAGGCGATATCGGCGGCAAAGTAGGTGGGGTTCCCATTGGCGCGGATGAGGACCTCGTCCTTCTCCCCGCCGTGCTCGGTCGCCTTGTACCAGAGGGCGCCGTCCTTCTCATAGGTCAGACCCTTCTGTTTCATAAGCTCCAGCGTCTCCTGCAGCTCGCCGTCCTTGTGGATGGTGCTCTCCAGGAACCAGGTGTCGTAGTACACGCGGTACTTATCGAGCACCTTGTGCATATTTTCAATATTCCGCGGCAGGGCGTAGTCGATCAGCGCTTTGCGGCGCTCCTCCACGGAGGCATCCATGTACTTGTCCCCGTTCAGGTCATAGAACTCCTGCGCGCGTTCCTTGATATCCTCACCGTGGTAGCTGTCCTCGGGCAGCTCGGCGGCGTCCTCCCCGCGGCAGATTTGCGTATAGCGCACATCGAGCGAGAGGCCGAACTTTTCGATCTGGTTGCCCGCATCGTTGACGTAAAACTCCCGGCTGACCTGGTAACCCGCCTTCTCGAGCACAGCGGCCAGGCAGTCACCCAGGGCGCCGCCGCGCGCATTGCCCATGTGCATGGGGCCTGTCGGGTTGGCGGAGACGAACTCCACGTTGATCTTTTTCCCCTTGCCGTAATCGGAGCTGCCGTAGCTTGTCCCGCTCGCGAGCACATCGGCCACGACATCGGCAAAAAATTCATCCTTTAGGTAAAAATTCAAAAATCCCGGCCCAGCCGCCTCGCACCGGGCGATATATGTCCCATCAAGATCGATATGCTTCAGGATCGCATCGGCGATGGCGCGCGGCGCCTTTTTGAATGCGCGGGCACTCGCCATGGCCGCATTGGAGGAGAAGTCACCGTTGGTACGGTCCGCCGGGA
>USLQ01000266.1 GCA_900555545.1 uncultured Oscillospiraceae bacterium
CTGGGGCTCGGGGCGGATGACTATATAGTCAAGCCCTTCCTGCCACGGGAGCTGATCCTGCGGGTGGGGGCGGTCCTGCGCCGGTGTTACCCTGCGGAGCGGGCAGATGGCGAGGGGAGCGTCCGGCTGGCCGCCTGTGCACTCGATTTCGATCGGGCGGAGGTCGTCCGAGGTGTGGAACGAATCCCGCTCACGGCCACGGAATTCAAACTCCTGCGCGCGCTGTGCCGCAATGCGGGGAAAATCGTCACGATTGATCTACTGTGTGAGGCGGTCTGGGGCGACAACCCCTATGGTTACGAGAATTCTCTGATGGCGCACATCCGCCGCATCCGGGAAAAAATAGAGGCCAACCCCTCCAAGCCGGTGTCCCTGATCACGGTCAAGGGCCTCGGGTATAAACTGATTACGGAGGGTGCAAAATGAGCAGTATTTTTAAGCTGATCCGCCGGTTTGTCGCGGTCCTCACCATGGCCACGCTGATTTTGCTTGTTTTAAACGTGGCGTTGCTGTTCGTCTTTGTGCGCAATCAGGTCGGCAACGGCAGCCCGTGGAAAACGGCCGAAGCGGTCTCCGCAGCCCTGACGCCGGAGGGGGAGACGTATATCCTCTCTGCCGAGGGGCAGCAGCTGCTGGAGCAGAGCGGGGCGTGGGCCATTCTGGTCGACGATGGGAGCGGGCAGGCGGTGTGGCACAGCGAAGGCCTGCCGGCGGAGGTGCCGCTCCGGTACAGCATTGCCGACCTCTCCTGGGCGGTCCGCGGCTATGTCGCGGACTACCCCATCACCACGGCGGACCATGGGGACGACCTGCTTTTGATGGGGTATCCAAAGACCGCCCTCTGGAAATTGATGTGGAATACCTTTGACTTTCAACTGATTGCCAACGCGCCAAAGATGATGGTTGTTTTTTTCCTTGCCAATGTTGCCGCATTGCTGGTGATTTATCTTGTCGTAGTATCCGGTATCCTGCGTCCGATCCGGCCGCTGATCCGCGGCATCCAGGCACTGCCTGAGGGAACGGAGGTGTACGTCAAGGAGCGGGGGCTTTTCTCCTCGCTGGCCAAATCCGTCAACCGCGCGTCAGAGAAGCTGCGCACCCAGGAGTATGAACTGAAAAAGAAGGACGCCGCACGCGCAAACTGGATTGCCGGGATCTCCCACGATATCCGCACGCCCCTCTCCATGGTGATGGGATATGCCGGGCAGCTGGAGGAGGATTCTTCCATCCCGGCGGAGGGGCGCAAAAAGGCGGGGATCATCCGGTTACAGAGCCTGCGCATGAAAAATCTGGTCAACGATCTGAACCTGGCCTCCAAGCTGGAGTACAATGTGCAGCCCCTGCACCGCCGGCCGGTAAATGCCGTGGCGCTCGCGCGCGAGATAGCAGTGGATTTTTTGAATATGGATGCAGGGGGGATGTATCCGATCGACTGGGCCACGGATGAAAATCTTGCGGCGTGCATGGTGGACGGCGATCCCGATTTGCTCAAACGCGCGCTCTCCAATCTGATTTTAAATGCGCAGGTGCACAATCCGGATGGGTGTACGATCACGCTCGCCGTGGATCAGGCGGAGGGGATGTGCCGCATCACCGTGGCGGATAATGGCGTTGGCGTCACGGATTCGCAGCTTGAATCCCTGCGGAATACGCCGCACTACATGTTTCATGATTCAGGCACCGGCGAACAGCGCCACGGCCTCGGCCTGTTGATCGTCCGGCAGATTGCGCAGGCACACGGTGGTAATGTGGCCTTCTCCCACGCCCCGCAGGGCGGGTTTATGGTGACTATGACGCTTCCCGCATTGCAGGACGATCTCAACTGAATTTTTCTGCTGATTCTGCTGGGTATTGGCGGGAGGGAAAGCAGAAAACCAGCCCCCGGAAGCAGGCTTCCGGGGGCTGAAGTTTTTGTTGATCTGCTGTGTTTTATGCCTGGCAGCTATACGCTTCCAAAATCTTTTCTGCGGCGGATTTCAGGTTCAGCGGAACGGGGACGGCGGGGTATTCGTTCTCATCCAGCACCCAGCGCCACTCCATGGGGAACCAGTCGATCTCCCGGTGTGGCGCGCCGGCGAGTTCCTCACGCGCCGCGTTCAGATAGGCTGCCCATCTGGCCTTATAGAAGTCCTTTGTCAGGCCGGACCACTGGCGATTTGCATAATCCTTCAGTTCGCCCTCGTTCGCCTGTTTGCGGGCGCCCCAGGTGGTGATCAGTGCGCGGGCATTGAACGGGTATAGATATTTGCGAAGGTCGTCCGTATCGGCCGCAAGGTCTTTCGCCTTTTGAATCCACGTACCCACCATTGTCTCCGGACGGGAGGCGGAGATGGCGTCCACCCAGTCGGCGGCGCCCAGCAGCTTCTGGGCGTACTTATCAAATGCAGCGGCGTCTTTAGCACGTAGGGCTGCATCAATCTTGCGTGTGTACTCCTGAACAGAGTTGGCGAGTACTTGGCGCAGCACGTCCGCCAAGTCGCAGCAGTAGGTATCGGATTTGCTCAGGAACTCATAGTCCTCGGCAAGTGTCCGCGCCGCCTGCTCAAAGAGAATCTTATCATATCGGATATCGGTATCGCTCCAGCTGGAGGCCTTTTTCACGTTCTGGCAGGGGCGGGCGTTGAGCAGGCTGTCCGGCGAACCCTCGGAGGTGCCGCATGTCTCCACCCCATAGGCGGTGTTTTTCAGGATGTTCAGGGCGCGGTAGGCGTTGTCGCTCTCGCCGTAGCGGCGGCGGGCG
>USLQ01000267.1 GCA_900555545.1 uncultured Oscillospiraceae bacterium
CACAGGCCGCTCGACTGAGGCGGTCGCCGCTGTGGCGCTTGATTCGAGCAGCGGGCTGCTGGCTACGGAAATCCTGGCGGAAGGCTCCCCCATGGAGGCGCCGGTTGATACACGCCGGATCTGTGAGTGGGCGATCGGTGTACGCGCAGGTGGGATCATTCTGGCGCACAACCATTTGGGCAGCGGAAACTGTAAGCCCTCCGGCCCGGACTGCGAGGCCACACGGCGGCTGGCAGCTGTACTCCACGGCCTCCAGATCCGGCTGATCGACCACATCATCCTCTGCGGCGGCGAATACTTCTCCATGGCGGACAATCCGGCCTTTGCGCCGCTGCTCGCCGGAAAATCCGCCCAAAGCCTGATCGTGCAAAAGCAGTTGTATATCAAAAAGCTTCCGGTTCACCCACTGGAGGGTAGGTGAACATCCCGCCCGTTTCTTCACTTACCCCGGGCGGACTACAACCGCGAGGGGATACTCCCAGAACCTATGGTTTGGGAGCGCTTTTGAGGGATAATTGACTGTTAATTTCGAAATGCCTGCCACATTCGGCAGGTATTTTTTGTGATTTCTGGAGAAAAATAGAACAAAAGTTTGAAATCTTGAGCGTGTTGTGGTATACTAAACTTAGCTATCGCCATTTTCAACAGCAAAAAGGGGGCATTTGAATGGACCAATTCAAGCTCGTATCCAAATACCAGCCCACCGGCGATCAGCCGGAGGCGATCGATTCCCTGGTCAAGGGCGTCCAGGCCGGGGACATGGAGCAGACGTTGATGGGCGTGACCGGTTCCGGCAAAACGTTCACCATGGCAAATGTAATTGCGCGGCTCAACCGGCCCACGCTGGTGCTCGCGCACAATAAGACGCTCGCGGCCCAGCTCTGCTCGGAGTTTCGCGAGTTTTTCCCCGAGAATGCGGTGGAATATTTTGTCTCTTACTACGATTATTATCAGCCGGAGGCGTATGTCCCCACCACGGACACGTATATCGAGAAGGATTCCGCCATCAACGACGAGATCGACAAGCTGCGCCACTCAGCCACCTCCGCGCTGTCCGAGCGGCGGGACGTCATCATCGTGGCGAGTGTGTCGTGCATCTACTCCCTGGGCGATCCCATCGACTACCGGAATATGGTCATCTCCCTCCGCCCGGGCATGGAGAAGAGCCGCGACGACGTGCTCAAAAAATTGGTGGAAATCCAGTACGACCGCAATGATGTCAACTTTACCCGTAACAAATTCCGCGTGCGCGGCGATGTGGTGGAGATCTTCCCTGCGTACTCCAATGATACTGCCATCCGCGTGGAATTCTTTGGCGATGAGATCGACCGGATCAGCGAGATCAACGCCCTTACCGGCGAGGTCAAGAGCGTCGTGAACCATGCGGCAATCTATCCGGCCTCGCACTATGTCGTTGAGCCCGAAAAAATGAAGATCGCCGTGCGGAAGATCGAACAAGAGATGGAGGAACGCGTCCGATTTTTTGAGAAACAGGGGCGCCTGTTGGAGGCACAGCGCATCCGGCAGCGCACGGAGTACGATATTGAGATGCTGCAGGAGACCGGCTTCTGCAAGGGGATTGAGAACTACTCCGCCGTCATGTCCGGCCGCAGCCCTGGGGAACCGCCGTTCACCCTGCTCAATTACTTCCCCGATGATTTTTTGCTGTTTGTGGATGAATCCCACGTCACGCTCCCGCAGGT
Organism: uncultured Oscillospiraceae bacterium; assembly: GCA_900555545.1. GTDB lineage: Bacteria > Bacillota > Clostridia > Oscillospirales > Acutalibacteraceae > Onthovicinus. Next base: position 1,704 of record USLQ01000267.1, read on the forward strand.
GCGCGCCATGTACGCCGGGGACCGCGCGCGCAAGGATACGCTGGTGGAGTATGGCTTCCGCCTGCCGTCCGCGTATGACAACCGGCCGCTGACCTTTGACGAGTTCTACGAGCGTGTGGGTCAAAAGATTTTTGTCAGCGCCACGCCCGGTGAGCTGGAAAAGAGCAAGAGCGCCAACATTGTGGAGCAGGTCATCCGGCCGACCGGCCTGCTCGACCCCATGATCACCGTCAAGCCCACGGAGGGGCAGATCGACGATATCGTCTCCCAGATCAACATCCGTACGGAGCGCAAAGAGCGTGTGCTCATCACCACCCTCACCAAGAAGATGGCCGAAGATCTGACCGACTACCTGACCAATGTGGGCATCAAGGTGCGCTATATGCACCACGATATTGATACCATTGAGCGTATGGAGATTATCCGCGGCCTGCGTACGGGCGAGTTCGATGTGCTCGTGGGCATCAACCTACTGCGTGAGGGGCTTGATATCCCCGAGGTTTCGCTCGTGGCGATCCTGGATGCGGACAAGGAGGGCTTCCTCCGGTCCGAGACTTCCCTGGTGCAGACGATCGGGCGCGCCGCGCGCAATGCCAACGGCGAGGTCATCATGTACGCGGACAGCGTCACCCCGTCCATGGAGCGCGCCATGCGGGAGACGTTCCGCCGCCGCGAGAAGCAGGAGAAGTACAACAGGGAGCACGGCATCACGCCCAAGACCATCGTCAAGGATGTCCGCGACGTGATTGAAATCACCTCCAAGCCCAAAGCCCGCTCCCTGAAGATCCAGAACATGCCCAAGCGCGAGCGGGAACGTATGATTGAACAGATGACGCGCGAGATGAAGGAGGCGGCCAAGATGCTTGAATTTGAGCACGCGGCCTTCCTGCGCGATGAGATTGCAAAACTGAAAGGTGAAAAATAGGAGGGACAGTATGCCTCAAAAGGATTTGATTGTAAAGGGAGCCCGGGAGCACAACCTGAAAAATGTCGATGTCACCATCCCGCGGGACAAGCTGGTGGGATTCACCGGCC
>USLQ01000268.1 GCA_900555545.1 uncultured Oscillospiraceae bacterium
ATACGCCTGCGCTGTAATGAACCTACCTACATGCAAAAGGTGGAGGCATATTTTAAGCGCGTATTTCAGGAGCTTGCGCCGCTTCAGGATACCCGGGGTGGGAATCTGATCGCCCTCCAGATTGAGAACGAATACGGTTCCTACGGTAACGATAAGGAATACCTGAATCACCTGCGGGAGATCATGCTCGATTGCGGGGCGGAAGTCCCATTCTTTACCTCCGATGGAAATAATTCCAATATGCTCTCCGGCGGTACGCTGCCGGATGTCTATCAAACGCTCAATTTTGGCTCCCATGCCAGGACGGCGTTTAACAGCCTGAAGGGCTTTCAAGAGGGGATGCCGAAAACGTGCATGGAGTTCTGGTGCGGCTGGTTCGATCACTGGGGGGAGCGCCATCACCGGCGCAATCCGGCACAGGTCGGGCGGGAGATTCAGTCTCTCGTGGATACAGGTGCAAATATGAACATCTATATGTTCCACGGCGGCACGAACTTCAACTTCTGGGCGGGGGCAAACTATGGGCGCAAATATCAGCCCACGGTTACCAGCTATGACGACGCAGCTCTGCTCAACGAGTACGGCGATTATACGCCCGCTTATCACCGGGTGCGTAAAATCCTGCGCACGGCCCAGGGGCTCCCGATGGACAAGGCGCTCCCGCCGCGCCCGAAGTTGCAACATATCGGAGCCGTGGAACTCATGGAATCCGCCCCGTTGTGGGAGACGTGTTACCGCATCGGGCAGCGCCACATTTCCGCCCACCCGGAGAGTATGGAGCACTTCGGGCAGAATTTCGGCTACATCCTCTACCGCAAGGTGCTCAAGGGCAATTACTCTGCCCAGCCGCTCTGTGTGGAGGGCGTGCACGACATCGCCTATCTGCGCATTAACGGGAAATTGGTATACCGCTATGACCGCACAAAGAACGGACGAATGAAGAATAACGACGGCTTCACCTGCAAAATTCCGGCATTCAGCGGCGAGTGCCTGATTGAAATCCTCGTCGAGGGGATGGGCCGCGTCAACTACGGCCCACACTTGGCCGACCGTAAGGGGATCGCGCGCGTCCGCCACGGGATGCAGGATGTGTTTGGGTGGGAGATCTACACGCTGCCCATGGATCATCTGGATCAAGTTGTTTTTGAGCATAAGACGCTCGGCGGCGCACCGGGATTCCTGCGTGGCGTATTCGCTGCACGCCCGGATGCCGACTGTTTTGTGGATATGAAGGGCTTCCGGAAGGGGTGCGTCTTTGTCAATGGCGTTCATATCGGCCGATACTGGAACCGCGGCCCCCAGCGCACACTCTACCTGCCCGCACCGTTCCTCAGGGAACAAAATGAGATCATTGTGCTGGAGCAGGAGGGATACCGCGTCCCATCCGTACAGATTACAAGTCGACACCAGCTGTAACAGGGGATATTTCAAATCATTTTGTATATTTGGTACCAAGATAGAGGGAGGATTCTATGATGAAACACGCACGTATCATCGCCAGCGTTCTGGCGGCAACCGCACTCACCGGTGTCTGCCTGACCGGCTGCACCAAGACGGATGACGAATATTTTAACAGGGTGGCCCAGTACTCTTTTTGGGATAACACAGGGGCGCAGGCCATCCCGCAGTACCAGTATTATCACATCATGGATGAATTCCTCTCCGGCGGCACGGTTCAGGACGGCCAGATTGTCGACAGCGAGGGGAAGATCCGCAAGGTGCTGTTCCTCGGCTGGGACGGTGTGCGCGCGGACGCCATGACCAATCTGTTCTATGATGAAAATAACTTTGATACCAATGGCTATAACTACGAGGCCGCCGATTACAGCGGCCTGCACCGGATCAAGGAATCGGGCGGCCTGTACATGGCCTATGCCGGTGGCGAAAAGGGGACGGACAGCGAGCAGGAGACCTCCACCTGCCCCGGTTGGACAAGTGAACTGACCGGCGGTTGGAACACCCTGCACGGTGTCAAGACGAACAGTGATGTCAAGAACGCCGATGCCGATACCATCATGATGAAGTATGCCAAGCTTGGCGTGGCGACAGGATTGGCCTTCGATTGGGGCGAGCTGTTTGACATCACGCTGGAAAATGAGGTGGGTTATATTCTGGAGCACCCGGAGCTGCCGATCACGTACCGCGATATCGACCGCCCGCACGCGTCAAATATGGCTGATATGCTCAAAAATGAGGGCCGGGAAAAAGAGGAGGATCTCAATGCGCCGCTCGACTATTACAATGCGGTAGCCATGGAGGATGGGACGATCTCCGAGCAGTGCACCTACGATATCGCCATGCGCGATTACCTGCTTGGCCGTATGGATGCAGGCGACACGATTGTCGCGGGGATTTTCCATCGTCCGGATACAAATGGCCACTCCACCGGATTTACCAATGAAAATCCGCATTATGTCAATTCCGTGCGCAATGCCGACCTCTACCTGAACGACCTGCTCGATGCGATCGACGCGCGTGAGCAGCAGTACAATGAAAAATGGCTGGTGATCGTGGCGGCGGATCACGGCGGCAGCGAGACCGGGCACGGACTCCAAATTCTGGAGCACCGTACCGTCTGGATGGCGTGCAATATGCCGGTGGACGAAAAATATTACGGGAGCAATTACGCTGGATTCAAGGAGAACGCATGATGAACAGGATTTTTCAGATTCACTACACCCCTGCTGATACGGACGGCGGATTTTCATTCAGCAATATGGACACGGAGTATT
>USLQ01000269.1 GCA_900555545.1 uncultured Oscillospiraceae bacterium
CTACACTGCGGGGAAAAGAGCAGCGTTCCTTCGCCGACCGGTCTGCCGTTGTGAATCACAACAAAGGTCGCGCCCATACCGTTGCGATTGTACCCGATATATTCCGCTTTCCACGCGATCCATTGGGGATCGCCGTGGTGGTCGGCGATACTGCTATCCCAGATGGATTTCAGATCCTCCGGTGCCGCCTTCCGGTATTGATACATTGGATTGCACCCCTTTATCTTTTCAAAAGTTCCAGCGCCTTTCTGCCGTAGCGCAGAAAGGCACTCTTATCGCAGTACCCCACGTTTAGATAGTGCTTGACGTCGTCCCAGAAGCGGTAGTAATACTTTTTGGCATCAAAGTTGTCGCTCAGCTTCACCTTTTTTGCGTAGTTTTCCAGCAGATGATAAAAGTTGCCGTTGCTGTTTTCCAGCTGGAACAGCTCGAGCTCCCGGTCGGCAAAGCAGGATCCGAACGGGTCAATCATCCCGGTCAGCCGTTCCGTCTGTGGATCGACCATCAGGTTCCACAGGTTGTAATCCCCGTGGATCAGATGGCTCTCCCGCACGGGGGTGCTAAAAAACTGCGGGAAGAGCTCGTAGAGTTCGTTGGCCAAACCGATGATTTTTTGGTTGATTTTAGAGTCCATCAGCGACCGATGCATGGGGGCGATCAGACTGTGATAATATGCCTCCCAGCTGGGAGAAAATTCCCCAGCAATATAGTCCCCAAATCCTTCGGGGCACGTGACCGCATGGATCGCCAGCAAGTTATCGATAATCTGGTCGGCAAATCGCTCCCGGCGCGCCGCATCCCTGATTTTGATCCTGCCGGCATTGACGCCGGGCAGGTGTTCCATCAGCAGGGTATCAAAGCGGCCGTTGCCACTTTTAGGGAGCTCCGCGATGATCTCGGGGACGTGGATCAGCGCATATTTACGCAACATCTCGAGCTGCCGGGCCTCGCGCTCCATGCAGCCTTCCTGCTTATAGACCTTTGCGATCAGGCGCTTTCCATCGTGCTCCACGAGGTAGACGTATCCATAAAATCCCTGGTTGATCTGTTGGACAGCGTTCCAAGCAATATGATTATGCGATAGGATACCTTTCAGCAGATTGCACCTCGCGTGCTTTTTTAAATCCATTGCATATTCCCCGTTTCCCCGGACTTTACCGTTATTCTATCATACATCGCGGGGGCGATCAAGCGCGTGATAAACTTTGAATAAAAAAGTAAAAACCCCGAAATCTGATTGACAGACTTCGGGGTCCTCTATGGCTGGAAACTTACATCTCCGTGTGGAAGGTACGGGAGATGACCTCATCCTGCTGCTCCTTGGTCAGCTTGATGAAGTTGACCGCATAGCCGGAAACACGGATGGTCAGCTGCGGGTATTTCTCCGGATGCTTCTGCGCGTCAAGGAGCGTCTCCTTGGAGAAGACGTTGACGTTCAGGTGATGGCCGCCCTCTTCGGCGTATCCGTCGAGCATGGAGACCAGGTTGTCGATTTGCTGCTGTGTTGCACTCATGTTAAAAACTCCTTTGCTGTAAGGTGAAATGTCAATAGGATCAGTTGTGGGCGCTATTCGTCACGGTCCAGCCCCTCGTGGAGCGTGGGTGTGCAGCACGCCATGTTATTGCCCTGACAGACGACGGAATTCGTTGTTTCCACGCTCTTGACGCGCACATTCGAATCGCCGTCCACGGTCACATTCATATGGCCGCCGCCATTTGCCATAAACTGGTCAATCGTGTTGATCAGATCATCAATTGTCTGTTTGTTATCCATTACGCTTCACTGTCCGTTGTATCAAGATCAAGCTCCGCATCCACATCCAGATCTCCGGCGAACACGGCCATATCCTTGCCCAGTGCGCCCGGGATGATGGAGAACGTGTTGGAGATACCGTCCTGCGCCGCGCTGAAGGGCAGCTTGGCGACGGAGGCCAGGCTCGCCACAGCACCGTGGGAATCGCGGTGATGCATCGGGTTCGCACCCGGGGCAAACGCCTCGCCGCCTTTACGGCCGTCCGGCGTGGAGCCGGTATTTTTGCCGTATACCACGTTGGAGGTGATCGTCAGGATGGAAGTGGTCGGGATACCACCGCGGTAGGTGTGGTTGCCGCGCACGTAGCTCATGAAGGTATTTACGATATCAACGGCAATCTGGTCCACGCGGTCGTCGTCGTTGCCGTATTTCGGGAAGTCGCCCTCAACCTCGTAGTCGACGACGACGCCGTTCTCATCGCGGATGCACTTGACCTTGGCGTACTTGATCGCGGAGAGAGAGTCCGCCACAACGGAGAGGCCGGCGATGCCGGTTGCAAACCAGCGGGTGACCTTCTTATCATGCAGGGCCATCTGTAACCGTTCATAGCAGTACTTATCGTGCATGTAGTGGATGATGTTCAGGGCGTTGACGTAAACCTTCGCCAGCCACTTCATCATATCCTTATACTTATCCATAACATCGTCATAGTCCAGATAGTCGCCGACGACGGGGCGGTACTTTGGGCCGACCTGTTTTTTCGTGATCTCATCCACGCCGCCGTTGATGGCGTACAGCAGGCATTTGGCCAGGTTGGCGCGAGCGCCAAAGAACTGCATCTCCTTGCCAATGCGCATGGAGGATACGCAGCAGGCAATCGCATAATCATCGCCATGGGTCACGCGCATGAGGTCGTCGTTTTCGTACTGGATGGAGGGGGACTCAATGGAGGGCTTCGCACAGAAGCGCTT
>USLQ01000270.1 GCA_900555545.1 uncultured Oscillospiraceae bacterium
CTGTTGTCCACGGCGGAGTTATTCGTTATTAATGGCGCGGGGCTTGAGACATTCTTGGACATGATTACTGGACAGCTGCCAGATCTGACGATCTGCGATTCCAGCAGCGGTACTACCATCCTCTCCGGGGAAGGGGAGGCGCACGAGCATGGCGCGGGCGAAACACACGGCCATGACCACGGGGATAACGCACACATCTGGCTGAGTATTGATAATGCGATGGTACAGGTTCAGAATATTTCCGACGCCCTCATCGAAGCTTTTCCACAGTACCGCGAGCGGCTGGAATCCAACACGGCGGATTATCTGGCCCGGCTGAAATCCCTGCAGGCGGAGATTCACACGCTGCTGGCTCCCTATCGGGGCGAGCAGGTGGTCTCTTTTCACGAGGGATTCGACTACTTGATGGCGGAATTCGGCCTCTCCATTGCCCACGAGGTGGAGACCCATGACGGTGCACAGCCCTCGGCTCAGGAATTGGCGCATGTAACGCGCGAGGTGGAGGCGGAGGGAATACGACTGCTGGCCATTGATGCGGACGAGCCGCCTGTCTCGGCGGAGGTGCTCGCACGGGAGACAGGGGCTGAGATCTGCCCGCTCTATACGATTGTGAGCGGGGACGGAGACAAATACAGCTATGAGAACGCCGTGCGGCAAAATGCGCAGGCGGTAGTGGAGGTGCTCGATGCATGAGGAAGAAGGAGGAACTACAGCCCTGCGGCTGTGGTCTTTGCAATATCAAAATTGAACATCTCGGGGTCCGGCGGGGTCACGACACGATTCTGGAGGATGTGAGCTTTACTGCGCGGTGCGGAGAACTGACCGCCTTAATTGGTGTGAATGGCGCAGGTAAGACCACGCTGCTCAAGGCGATCCTCGGCGAGATCCAGCACACGGGTTCTGTCATCTATGCCACTCACGACGGGCGGCGCCTGAACCGGATCAACATCGGCTACGTCCCGCAGAAGCTGGATTTTGACGAGAGCTCCCCGGTGAGTGTGTCGGACTTTTTGCTCGCGGGGCGCACCAATCTGCCCGTCTGGCTGTTCGGCCGTGGCAGGGACCGGGAGGCCATCCGGCAGTCTTTGGAGCTGTGTGGTGCGCAGGGGTTGGAACGGCGGACGCTTGGCGATCTGTCCGGCGGGGAACTCCAGCGCGTGATGCTGGCGCAGGCGCTCTATCCCATCCCGGAGCTGCTGATCCTGGACGAGCCCATCTCCGGCGTGGACAATGTGGGTTCGGAGCGCTTTTACCACCTGATCCGAGAGTTGATAGACCGGACGCACATGGCGGTGCTGATGGTCTCGCACGATCTGGAGCTCATGCGGCGGGAGGCGGATCACGTGATCCTGCTCAAGCGGCGCGTGGTATGCAGCGGAACGCCGGGGGAGGTATTTGCCTCCGGGGAATACCGCGCCATGTTCGGAGGTGGGACGGATGCTTGAATTCCAATTTATGCGCGACGCGCTGCTGGGGGTGTTGCTGATCTCCCCGATGATGGGGATGCTCGGCACCATGGCGGTCAACAACAAAATGGCCTTTTTCTCCGATGCACTCGGACACTCTGCGCTCACGGGAATCGCCCTGGGCGTGTTGCTTGGAATCCACAATGAACTATTGAGTATGGTGGCCTTTGGCATTTTCATGGCGTTGGTCATCACACGCGTCAAGGGGGCCCGCTCCGCGAGTACGGATACGATTATCAGTGTGTTTTCCTCCGCGGCAATTGCCTTTGGCCTGGTGATCCTATCGCGTAACGGGGAGTTTTCCAGCTATTCCCGCTATCTGATCGGGGATATTTTGAGTATCAACCGCAGCCAGCTGATCCTGCTGGCTGTCACGTTGGCGGTCGTCGTCGTGATTTGGGCGCTCCTGTACAACAAACTGCTGCTGCTGAGCGTCAATCGGGATCTGGCGGCAAGCCGTGGGGTTCACACCGTACTGGTGGAGAATATTTTTGTGGTGATGGTGGCCGTGGTGGTTATGCTATCCATCCAGTGGGTGGGGATTCTCTTGATCAACTCGCTACTGATTCTCCCGGCAGCGGCAGCACGTAACATCGCGCGCTCCTCCCGCAGTTATCTTTGGATTTCGGTCGGGATCGCCATGGCGTGTGGTGTGGTGGGGCTTATGGCCTCTTATGCCGTCAATACTTCGGCAGGGGCCACGATCGTACTGATCTGCGCGGCCGCATTTTTGATCACCTATTTTTGCCGCCGCAGGAAATGAAAATAGTTTGATCTATTCGCTCGAAAGACAAACTGTCATTTTTCAGAGGCACCGCCCATACAATCTTAAGAGTGGGCGGTGCATTTTGTTTGATTGCATTTTGCAGAACAATGGTTTTGACAGAGAATATAGACTAATTATGACTTGTGGAACGATTTGTTCACAGAAAATTCATAATATTTTGTTTAAAAATGTTAAAATAGTGTTGAAAAAAATATTTTTTTAAGAGAGGGGAAATTGGAAATGGATTTGACAAAGATCATCGACAAAAAGGATGAGGCCGCGCAGTATATGGTGGATGAAATCACCCATATCTGCAAGGATCTCCCCACGCGTTCTCCGGGAACGGAGGGAGAGAAATTGGCGTGTGAGTACATGGCCAAGGTCCTGAAGGAGGACTGCGGCTGTGAGCGTGCGGATGTGGAGGAGTTTAAGGAGCATCCCGGTTCGTTCTTTGGGTGGCTCTATTTTACACTAACTTTCCTGCTTGC
>USLQ01000271.1 GCA_900555545.1 uncultured Oscillospiraceae bacterium
CGCTGCGCCACTCCGCTTAAAACTTAATATTTCCTACATAGGGGCTTTTTTGTCCTGTCCGCACAAACTGGGGCAGTCCAGATGGACGGCCTTTTTGAATGCTTTATCATGATATAGCTATGCCGGATCAGCGGATGTGCCGTCCCGCAATACAGCGGGTGCAAAGGTAAAGGTGTCGAACAGCGGTGCATAATTGGTCAGCGTCTGGTATTGGATCTTGTCTGCTGTCCCGGTACCACAGTGTAAAATGCGCTCATTGCCGTTATAGAACCGCAGCGTATTTTCCCCTGCCCGCAGGATTACCGGTACAGTCACGGTGCGGAAGTTATCCTGGCTGAATGTGTTTTGGAAGTAGAGCTGCCTCGGATTCTCTCCGTTGATGGTAAAGGTGGCGTACCGGTCCACCAGTTGGGCGTTGTAGCTGTGCGCGCCAAACAGCTCGTCGTTTGTATAGCGGATCACCAACTGATAGGCGCCATCCGCCGGAGCATTGACCGTTACCGCCAAGGTATCTGAGGTGCCGCCCTCAATGGCAGTGACGCATTGGCCGCCCTGCGCGTATGCGTTGTCCACAACAGCCGCCTTCCCCTCCAGGGTTCCATCCTCCGCCTGAATTTCGATCGTGGCATCTTCGGGCGCTTCCACCGCCTGTACCCGCAAATAATCCACTGCTGCGGGCACGGAGGCATCCAGGTCGATCAGATTGATCCCCCGCTGCAGATAGACGGTCACTGCTGTAGTTTCAAACTTGTCAGAGCCACTCAGCTCATACGAAACAAGAGAGTTTGCCAGTGTACATGCGGTGTTCCCGAGGTACAGGTTCGCCTGACCATTTTCTTTTGACTGATAACGCAGTTCCAGCTGATAAAAGCCGTGATCCGGCACATTGACGACAAATCTCACGCCGCCGCCAGAGGGAACGCCGCACTGTTCCAGACCGGTAACGTATCCGGACGCACTGTAATCAGGCAGTGTGTTTTCAACAGTAACTGAAGCGTTCTCCCGACCGGAGAGGGCGTTGAAACCGGCATTTTCCGCCTCATAGATCTGGTCAAATGCGCGGATCGAATCACCCGCATAGGTCAGCAGGATGCAGTCCGCCACTGCACCCTGAGGGCCCTCCGCAGTACCACGGAAGGAGAGCAGATGTTCCCCGGCGGTCAGGTGGAGCGAGGTGGTATATTGTCCCAGCATTTCTTGACGCAGCGTATTTTCCAGGCAAATTTTTTGAGAGTCTTTTAAATCGGTCAGAAGAGTTTGTGTGACAGCCTTGGGCGCATTTGATGCCGGATCCGCTGTATTCAACCCATAGCCGTTGCCGTAGATATAATCCAGGCGGTAAAAGCCGTCCTTCGGGACCTCCACCGTCAGGTCAAATCCGCTGTCGATCCCGTCGATGGATCCGACAAGCTGCTGCCCGCTGCATGCGTAATCGCCATTTGCTTTTTGCTTTTTGGCATTCCCTACAAGCTTCCCATCCTCAGCCTCATAGCGCTGCTTCCATACGCCGTACTGCAAGTCCGCCACCGTGGCAGAGTCCTCTGCCGGTGTGACGGTCATCCGGTAGGCGCTGGTGGCATCCAGATCCTCCAAGGGGACCGTTACTTTTCCATCTTCAAGAGGGAATACGCCGCTCAGTACGGCTTCGGGCCCAGCGGCCACGCCGTGAAATGCCGTCCAGACCGTCTCCTCGACGGTGATGTGGACGCAGCCCGAGCCTGAGAAAATTTCATTTGCGGCGAGATCTTCCAGAACGATCTCGACATTGCCCGCCGCACCTCCAAACAGGAGAGAGGCGGATTTTTTAGCGGTGTCAGCTGCGGCCAAGCCGTAGAGTTCCGTCCGTCTGGTGCTGGTCTCTAAGCGCAGCGTCTGTCCGGACAGATCGGCATACCATTTGTACAGCCACCAGGCCCCGTTCGGATCGTTGTTAGAGGCGGCGAGGTCGTCCAAATTGCCCGCGTTATGCCAGTAGGGCAGGCAGCCGGACACTTTGTTCTCCTCAAACAAAGCGATCCAGTTGACCAGCTTTCCAGGTACGCTGCAATCCGATGGTGGGGCATATTCGTTGATAATGACCTCCCGTTCCCCCAACCCGTATTCTACCTCCAGGGAGCGGTAATGGGATAGATGGCCGGCAAATTTTTCAAGCTGATCCGTCTGCAGTTCGTGCCATGTCACATAATCCGGCAGACAGTCGTTTTCCTTGCAGAAAGCAATCCAATGCTCCATGGCATTTTCACGATAGGCGGAAAAGTTCGGGCCGCATATCCTGGCCTCTGGATCCAGGCGCATGATGGTGTGGTAAATAAACAGCCAGTCCTGCTGAAATTTATCCTGAACCCCCTGATCCCGATCAATGTCTTCATACCAGATCCCATCCGGTTCGTTAAAGGGAATATAAACGATCTTCCCCGCTAGGGATGCATCTTTCTCGCGTAGGGCGGCCAGCTTTGGGATCATTTCCTCCAGCTTGGCGGCATACCCCTCAATCCCGTCATATTCGTAGGGCCACAGGGCATAAATATCCTGTAAATAGACCTGTACCTGTTCGCCGCCGGAGTCTATGAATCCCCGCGCGACATCCAGAACATCCCCCGTGGGATGTTGAAGACCGTCTGGGGCCTTTTGCGCGGCGACACGCGGCTTTAACGGCGTTATCAAATTTTGGCTGGGGACGCCGTTGCTGCCAAGCCCATATAAAAAGCCGCAGCTCCC
>USLQ01000272.1 GCA_900555545.1 uncultured Oscillospiraceae bacterium
TAAAATCCTCATACAGCACTTCGAACTCATCTTTTTTGCCGTCATGGCGGTAAGGTGGGATCCTTACGGTAAAATCGCCCTGCGCCACCCGGCGGGCCGCATCGCTGAGCCGTCGGACCGGCCGCATGATATAGTGCCGGCGAATCAGTACCATCATCGCCATCACCAGAACCGCGAGGATCATGAGATACGTCAGAATGGATAGGATTACAAAAATATCGTCAATGTCCTGCCCCGTTCGGTTTTGTCCCCTGTAAATCAGGATGCTGGTGCCGCACGAAAAGAGAATCATCAGAAAAATTGCACAATAGTAGCGAAAAGTAAAAACTTTTGCGTTGATGCGGGGATCCCTGGCCCGTTTGCGCGTTGTTTTCATGACAGCACCGCCTTATACCCCATTCCGCGTACCGTGACGATCTTAAACGAGGTGCAGTTCGCCAGCTTGGTGCGCAGATTCGCGATGAATACATCCACCGTGCGCAGGCCGCTCTCACTCTCCACGCCGGAGAATTCATCCAGCAGCTGGCTGCGGGTAAAAATCCGTTTGGGATAGGACAGCAGCTTGAACAGGATCTGAAATTCCCGCGGCGTAAGTTCCACCGGTTCACCCTCCAGCGTAGCGGAGAGCTCATCTTCATTGAGCACCAGATCGCCCACCACTAGCTTTTTTTCCGCGGCGATGTTCGCCCGGCGCAGCAGTGCCTCCACGTGTAAAACCAGCTCTTTCAGATCAATTGGCTTGACCATATAGTCATCTATCCCCAGATGATATCCCCGCTCCTTTGCCGTAAAATCATCCCGTGCCGTCATAAACAGGATGGGGAGGTTCCGATCCTGCTCCCGGATCGCTTTGGCAAAGGCAAACCCATCCATACCCGGCATCATGATATCGGAGATCACCATATCATAGGGACCGGCATATAAGAGTTCCATCGCCTCCCCCGCAGAAAAACATCCGTACGCCTGATATCCATATGAATTCAGATGGCGGCAGACGATCAGATTCAGGTCCCGGTCATCCTCCACGACTAAAATGCGGATCATTCCAATCCCTCCACACGCAATATGCTGCTTTTATTCTATCACAAAGCCATCTGTTTTTCACCCCGAAACGCGCGTTTTTGCTCCCGGCTATTCAACAGCCAATCCGTCATATCGCGGACTGTCTCCTCCACCGCGCGTGGATGGTAGCCCAACTCCCGCTGTGCCTTTTCATGGGAGAAATTGGCGTTGCTTGTGACGGTGTGCAGAGAATAGCGCGTGTAGAGCGGCCGCTTGCCGCGGCATTTGGCCACCCATTCAATGGCCGGTGCGGCCAATCTGGCCAGGGGGAGCGGAAGTGCGGGAATCGCCTTTTTTCCGCAGCGACGTCCGACTTTTTCAAGCAGATCTCGGATGGAGCAGTACGACCCGTTGAGGATATAGCATTCGCCAGTCCTCCCCTTTTCCGCTGCGAGCAGACAGCCCGCCGCAACATCTCGCACATCCACAAAGTCATAGCCGCCCTTCACACACGCCGGCAGCTTGCCGTCCATATAGCTGGCGGTCATCTGAAGCAAGTGGTTGCGCCCACTGTCATACGGGCCAATGATTCCCGAGGGATGGACGATCACCGCAGGGAACCCGTCCGCCGCCGCATCAAGAACCGCCTGTGCCGCCTCTGCCTTCGTCTTGGCATAACCACCCACCACCCGATCCGGTGAAAAGGAACCGACCTCGCGGATCGTCTCCCCGTGCGGGAGCTCCGGAATGGCGTGAACCGAGCTGACATATACAAAACGGCTCACTTGATATTCCCGGCTGATTCGGATCATGTTTTTTACACCGTTTACATTGACGTTGTACATCTGCGGGGAGATTCCCTGTGCAATGCTGATAATCGCGGCCGTGTGGATGACAATCTTTTCCATGTCCTCCGCCCCGCGGAACAGTGGTTTCAAGCTCTCAGGCTGGCACACATCCCCATATACGTAGCGGACATGATTCACATCCGCCGCCGGTTTTTCACCGGGCAGCAGCAGGCCGTACAACTCGGCGCCCGAATCCTGCAACGCCCGGAGAATCGTACTCCCCAAATGCCCTGCAGCCCCTGTGATGATATACCTTGTTTTCGTCATAACGATTGCCCCCAAATAACTGATTTTTACCAGACTCGCTGTGTCTGTCTCTGTTTAACAGGATACGGGAGCATTGTTTTTTGAAATTAAATCGAATATTAATCGAATGTTAAACGTGACGATGACAGAAAAAATCCCCACACACAACGTATGGGGGATCTCCTGTATGGGCGTATTCACAGAATGGACCCTGCCTTTATACTTCCACGATCGTTACCTGCGTACCCGCTGTTTCGACCGTCTCGTCGGGCGGCGTCTCATCGTCCCCAGTGCTTGGCATAAAATCCTGCCGGTTGAAGTGCTGACGGGTCCGGAAGGCGCGGCCGTCCCACCCGCCGGAGCTGTTGTAGTAGTCCGTGGCCGTCATCACTGGGTATTGCAGGAAATTTTGTTGGTGCGTGTAGTTCATAATGCTGGCGACGATCCCGTCCGGATCTTCCGTATAGACGCCGTAGGAGATATAGCCGCGCTTGTTCTCCCCATCCTGCGGCAGGGAGAAGGAGGCTAGGATAGTATCCATGCCCGTGGAATTGCCAAAGAACTGGTCAATCTGTGAGGATAACCCCTCACTTTTCAGGGAGTGATAGG
>USLQ01000273.1 GCA_900555545.1 uncultured Oscillospiraceae bacterium
AATCCAGCTCAAACGGAAAATGATTGACATCCCAACGGCGGGATGGATGGCGTTTGGCGGTTCTGCCGGCGTTCTGGGTGGCATGTGGCTGACAAAAATCCTGCACGGCGCCTTGCTGTCCAAAATATTCGCAGTATTTCTGATTGTAGTCGGATTGACGGAGCTGTTCGGCAAGGCAAAGAAAAAGGCAAAAAATCTTGACAGGAATAGATGAAATTGGTATATTGACGGTGTGATAAATGATAGAGGATGGATAGAGATGATTGTTGACGTAACACAGCAGAATTTTCGGGAGGTTGTCTTACAGAATGGACAACCGGTATTACTCGATTTTGGGGCGCCGTGGTGTACTTATTGCAACCGCCTCGCGCCTGTGCTGGACGAGTTGGCAGGGGAACTGGAGGATTCCCTGGTGCTGGCAAAGATCAACACAGATGAAAGTCCGGTTCTCACCCAGCAGTTCGGCGTCAGCGTGATCCCGACCCTCATCCTGTTTCGGGACGGGCAGCGGAGCGAATCATTGGTCAACCCGCCCTCTATGGACGCCATCCTAGGTTTTTTGGAGGAGAACGGGATAATTATCGATTGACGGGGACAAAATGAGAGGGAATTATGGAATTAAAGGAATTTAATAAACGGTATAACCATCGTTATAGTGAGGAACGGCGGTATGTCAAGCCTGTGCCTAAAGAGGTTCAGGAGTCTCTGGAACACTTTCAGAACGCCAAATTTGGCATTATGTTTCACTGGGGCCTCTATTCACAGTGGGGAATTATAGAGTCGTGGGCGCTGCCGGATGCAGACCGCGACTGGGCGTGGAGTGATATAGACAGCGACTTGACTTGCGCCGAGTTCCGGCAACAGTATTGGAACTTAAAGAAAACTTTTAATCCCGTACGTTTTCGTCCAGAGCAGTGGGCAAAAATGGCCAAAGAGGCTGGGTTCCAATATGTGCTGTTTACCACGAAGCACCACGACGGGTTCTGCATGTGGGATACCCAATATACGGATTTTAAAGTCACCTCTCCCGAATGCCCGTTCAGTACAAATAAGAATGCTGATATCTGTAAGAGCCTGTTTGATGCATTCCGAAACGTGGGATTGAGGGTGCACGCCTATTTTTCCAAGCCGGACTGGCACAGCGAGTATTACTGGCCCAAGGGATATGCCAAAGATGAGTTCATGACACGGAACACTAGCTACAATACCTTCCTGCATCCAAAGCTGTGGGAGCGGTTTTGCGAGTACACAAAAAATCAGATGCTGGAGCTGGTAACCCGTTATGGCCGGATTGAATGCCTGTGGCTGGACGGCGGGCAGGTGCGCCCGATCAATGGGATGGATATTCATCTTTCCCGGATCATGAAAGAGGTACGGAGGATCCAGCCGTGGATGATGGTTGCCGACAGGACGGTCGGCGGGCGAAATGAGAATTTTATCACGCCGGAACAATCGGTGCCGGATCATCCGATACTGGTTCCGTGGGAGAGCTGCGTCACGCTGGGGACTAGCTTTTCCTACCGATTTGACGATACGTATAAAAGCCCCAAAACGGTGATACATATGCTGTGCGATATTGTCGCCAAGGGTGGGAACCTCGCACTCAACGTCGGGCCTCAGCCGGACGGCCGGCTGCCAGCGAAAGCTTGTTCCATTCTGGAAGAAGTGGGCGTTTGGCTCAAAAAGAACGGATATGCGATCTATGGGACGCGGCCGGTTGCCCCGTATCGGGTGGGAAATATCGCCTATACGTCGAAAGGGGACGAAATCTATGCGATCTATCTGCCTGATGCGGCCGATGATGCGAACATTCTCCCGCTCTATCTGCATATCCCTTGTCAGCAGGCGGTACACAAGGTCATATTCAATGGTCGAGAAGTGCCTTTTTCTCAGGAGAGCGGCGGGATCGCGGTCTCCGTGAAAGGGGCGTTTGAAATGGAAAGTGCCTATGTGTTTACCCTGAAGTGACACATGATCCAAGTCCTTTTTGACGGAAGAGAGATGCATGTAAATGTTCGGAAGGGAAAATAGAAGTGAAAAGCCTGGCAGTGCGCCGTGTAAGGTGCGCTATTCAGAGGTTCAGGAGATCGCGAAACAAGCGATGGAAAAGATTCGACAGATTATAATCCCTGGTATGTCGCTTCTGGAAGTGAGACGCATATGTGAGGCAGAGATGCTGCGGCTTGGGGCAGATTCTTTCTGGTATTTGGATATCGGTGCGCTCTGTTTTGCCGGGGATGAGACTGCCATATCTGTATCGGGACGGCGCTACCGGACATCAGATCGGATTATTTTATCAGATGATATTGTCACGATTGATCTGAGCCCCCAGCGGAAAAAGATTTGGGGGGATTATGCCCGTACTATTGTTGTGGAAAATGGGCGTGTTGTCACAAGAATTGAGGAGATTGTAAATAAGGAGTGGCAGGCAGGTCTCCTGATGGAGGAGAAACTGCACCTGGAGTTGAAGCGCTTTGCAACACCTACGACCACTTTCGCGGTGCTGTATGAACATATTAACCACTATATTATTCAAAACGGATTTGTCAATTTGGACTTTAAAGGGAACTTGGGGCATTCGATTGCAAAATCAAAAAGGAGTCGGATTTACATTGAGTCCGGTAATCATACCAGATTGTCAGAGGTTCCATTTTTCACCTTTGAGCCGCATATCAGCACGAAAAAATCCAAATTCGGAT
>USLQ01000274.1 GCA_900555545.1 uncultured Oscillospiraceae bacterium
CCGGACAAGACAATTGAACTGGCGCACCACCTGATCGCCAAAACGGACTGTGATGCAATCAAATATGACGCACTCCGTTTTTTGGCATATGCCTATGACCGTAAAGGCGATACCGCGTCGGCCGTTGCCGCATTGGAGCAAGTTCCGGAACTCTATTTTACCAAGCTGTCAGAGTTGGCATTTGTGCAAACCGGAAAGAGAAAATACGACGCGGCGGAAAAGCAAAAATGGCTCTCCTTTGAAATGCTGTTACAGATGATATGGAAGCTCGCGGAGTATTATGAGGCAGAGGGTGAGTACGACCGGGCGATCCATGAGACGGAACTGGGGTTAAAACTCATCACCGCGCTTGAGGATGAGCCCAAAATCGATCGATTTGATACTTACAAAGACTTTTTTGGGCGCCAGATTGAACGGTTGTCAGCAATCCTCCAAGACAATCCGTAACAGCCGGATATTCCTCCCGCCACCAGATCATGGACAAGGCGCCGCATCTCCACAGTGCAGCGCCTTTTGTTACCTCATTTTTTCGTAGAGAAGGAGTTCAAATGTCGTGCGGGTTGCCAGCTCCGTCAGGGCGAACAGCCGCGCCTGACTTTCTCGGCTGGTTTTATAATAATACGGCGTCATGCAAAACAGATCGGCAATATCCTCCCGGTTTTTTAAATGGATCGTCTGCCGGACCTCATGCTGTGAGCAGAGCCTGAACCCCTCTAAGTCGAACCCCTTTACCTCATTCTTGTAGGGGGCTGGATACACTGCCTGCTTCAATTCCCACAGGTGGTCTTCCCCAGGGATTACCAGCAGCATGGCGCCGCCCGGCCGGATTACGCGCCGGTATTCCTCCCAGGCACAGGGCGCGAACAGGTCGGAGAGAAAATCCACAGATTCCGACGCGACCGGCAGGTGGTACACGCTGGCGACGGCAAACTGCGCCTGCTTAACCCGCTTTGCCGCCTTATCCAGAGCGATTTTGGAGATATCTACCCCCAGGATCTCTGCCTGCAATCCGCGCTGGTCGAGCTCCTCGCAAATTTTACCGGTATAATATCCCTCTCCGCAGCCGGCGTCCAGCAGGACGGGCATCTCCGTGCCGTCCACTTCGAGCCGGTCCGCTGTTGTCTGGCACACCTGCTGTGCCAACGGCGCATAAAAGCCCTTTTCCAAAAAGCGCCGCCGGGCGGCCACCATCAGTTTGTTATCCCCCGGTATTTTCGCATGTTTGCGTTGTACGGGCAGCAGATGGACGTATCCACTGCGCGCGCAGTCAAAGCTGTGACCTGCGGTACAGCGGAAAGATGAGTCTTGCCTCTCCAGAGGCCGATTGCAAACAGGGCAAATCCACACGGAGCATTGCCTCCTTGTCTTGATTTTTTTCGATTGCAGCACAAATCAGTGGATGTTGCAAGGAACTGCTAAAGATTAAAACGGCTGCCCTTCCAAAAGGACAAGATATATAGATTACGAATTTTTCTCCTGCAAATACAGATACGTCCGCAGCACAAGTGCCTGCGTCTTACCGTCCGGCAGTTCGCCCGCCATAGCCATGCGCACGGCCTTTTGCAGCGGGATGCGCTCCACCTCCAGAAACTCGTCCTCGTCCAGATCCTGGCCGCCAAAGTCCAGCTCCGTGGCAAAGTACATGCGGATGATCTCCCCGCAATAGCCCGGGCTGGGATAAAAATCGCCCATCGGCTCAAAGACGCCGGCTGTGGCGCCCGTCTCCTCCCGCAGCTCGCGGATGGCAGCCTGGAGCGGATCCTCGCCGTACTCGAGCTTACCGGCGGGCAGTTCTGTGACAACCTCTTTGTACGGATAGCGGAACTGGCGGACAAAGAGCAGTTCCTCCTTGGCGGTCAGCGCGGCGATCGTCACCCCGCCCGGGTGCTCCACCACCTCGCGCATGGCGTCCGGCAGCTCGATCTGATCCACGCGCATGTTGACGATCCGGCCCCTGTATTTGTATTCCTGAGATATTGTTTTCTCTTCCAACTGCATATTCAATCCCCCTTTTCAGTAACTGATATTATTGTATCACATCACAGCGGAAAGTCCATCCTTGTCCGTACGTTTTACGCAGTATATTTAGTCTGTTTATCGCATAGATATCCGGTATGGCCCGAATGGAATTGGGGCGTACTGGAGGGATGACAGATGGAGCGGATCGTCAAGCGGCGCACGCCGGCTGTTGTGGCGGCCCTGCGCGGGAAATACCCGGTGGCGCACGCCACTGTGTGCGGCCGCTCCCTCTGCGGCCGGTCTATTTATGCCTTCACGATTGGGGAGGGAGATGGTCCGGCCGTTTACACGGCGGGCTATCACGGCCAAGAGTGGCTCACAACCCTTGTCCTGCTACGCTTTTTAGAGGAGCTCTGCTATGCGCTGACCAACGGCAAGGAACTGGCCGGCGTCCCCGTGGCCCCAGCTTTGGAGGGGCATAGCGCGGTCTTTTTGCCCTGCGTCAATCCCGACGGTGTGGAAATTGCGCTCCACGGCCCCCGTGCGGCGGGAAAATACCAGCAGCTGGTGGAGCGTGCAATGCGCGGCAGTGTGGAAAAGTGGAACGCCAATGCCCGCGGAGTGGATATCAACCACAACTTTGACGCCGGGTGGCTGACCGCCCGCCGGATGGAGCGGGAGATGGGCATCACCGGCCCGGCTCCGCGCCGGTATGGGGGCGAACGGGCGGAGA
>USLQ01000275.1 GCA_900555545.1 uncultured Oscillospiraceae bacterium
CCTGAGCCCCATTCTGTTTGTCATCCTGCTGATTCCCATCCTGCTAATTACCGCCGTATTGGCGTCCGCTGTGATTGATTCTGCCTTCTCCTCCGGATTTGGCGGAACGGGTACGGTGATCCATTCGCAGGAGGACTATCTGGAGGCCATCGACAATCAGGAGATCAATGCGTGGGTGGAAAACTGCGTGCAGGAGTCGGAACCGGGAACCGCCTATATCCTGTACAATGGAAACGCGCTGGAGGACGGGCGCGAATCAAATTATCTAATCTATATTCCCGGGCTGACAAAGGAGTCCGATACAGAAATCAAGCGATCCGATGAAGGAATGTTCGGATGCACCGTGCGTGTAGATATCACCGGAGGCGGTGGAGAGGCCGCGCTGATCGGGATCTACCACACCGGGCGGGGAACGCCGCACCTCAAGCTCTACCGCAATGGAGAGCGGCTGAAATGCAGCATCACAGAGGTTGACTATCCTGTGGACTTGGTTTCTATTGGCTGACACATGGCTGGATTCAGAAAGCGCCGCACAGAATGTAATAACGACTGTGCGGCGCTTTCTCTTTTTTGTGAAAAATCCGACTATTCTGCTCCGCCCTCAAACTGGCTGCGGTAGAGTTTGGCGTATGCGCCGTCTTTGGCGAGCAGCTCCTCGTGCGTGCCCTGCTCGAGCACCCGTCCGGCATCCATCATCAGGATGACGTCCGCCTCCTTAATGGTGGACAAACGGTGCGCCACCACAAAGCTGGTGCGCCCCTCCATCATCCGGTCAAACGCCTTTTGAATCCGGCGCTCTGTCATGGTGTCGATATTACTCGTCGCCTCATCTAAAATCAGGATCGGCGGGGAGACGAGCATCACCCGTGCGATGGAGATCAGCTGACGCTGCCCCTGCGAGAGGCGGGAGGCGTCGCCGTAGAGCATAGTGTCATATCCGTTCTCCAACCGCTTGATAAAGGAATGTGCGTGCGCGGCCTTGGCCGCTGCAACAATTTCCTCCTCCGTGGCATCCGGCTTACCGTACGCAATGTTCTCCCGTACCGTACCGGTGAAGATCCACGTATCCTGGAGCACCATCCCGAATACGGACCGCAGGCTGTCACGCGTCATGTGAGCAACATCCTGCCCATCAACCAGGATCCGGCCGGAGTCGAGGTCATAAAAACGCATGAGCAAATTGATGAGCGTCGTCTTGCCACAGCCCGTCTTGCCGACGATGGCCACGCGCTCTCCCTCATGCACCTTCAAATTGATATCCTGGATCAGCGGCCGCTCCGGATCGTAGGAGAAGTATACATGCTCTAACTGGACATCGCCCCGTTTCATCTGCAGGGCCGGCAGACCGCTGTCATCGGACTCTGGCTGTTCATCCAGTGTGTCAAAAATGCGCACCGCACTGGCGTAGGCATTTTGCAGCTCCGTGACTACGCCGGTGATCTCGTTGAATGGCTTGGCGTACTGATTGGCAAAGAGGATAAAGGAGGAGAGCTCACCGACCGTAATGGCCCACATTCCCCCATCGGCATGAACGGCCAGCAGTCCGCCGCACGCAGCTACCGCAGCCGTGACAATCGCATTGATAAAGCGCGTGGCCGGGTTGGTAATTGCGGAGTAGAACTGAGCCTTCCACCCGCAGTTGTACAGCCGCTGATTGATCTCCTCAAATGTCCCCTGCGCGTTCCGCTCGGAACCAAAGGCGCGGGTCAGCCGCTGATTGGTAATCCGCTCCTCCGCAAAGGCGCCGATCTCGCCGCGCAGCCGCGCCTGCTCGCGGAACTTCCCGCCCGTCTTGCTCGCAATCACATATGACACAAGCAGCGATACCGGCGTAAGGCAGACGACCACCAGCGCCAGTGGAATATTGACGCTGAACATGAAGATCAACGTCATCACAATTGTCACAACTCCGTTGAACAGCTGGGTAAAAAAGTGCATAATCCCATCGCTGATCAGGTCGATATCCGTGACCACACGGTTGATCATATCCCCGCGCTCCCCGGCATCCACCGTTTTGAGCGGCAGGATATTCAGCTTGCCAAAGACAGCCTTGCGCATATCACGCACGGTACGGTACGTCACCGCATTGGTCAGGATCCCCATCAGGTACTGGAAGAGCGCACTCAGGCAGATGACCGCCACCAGGGCGATCAGATACCGGGCGACCGGGCCGAACTGTACCGCGCCGGGCCCAGCCAGATAGTCGATGGCATCCCCCACCAGCACAGGTGCAAGCAGCGAGAGCGATACGCCGATAATACAGGCGATCAGCGCCGGAATCAAAAACTTGCGGTAGGGACGTGTGAACCCTGCCAGGCGGGAGAAAATATGCCGGTTCATTCTTTTACCCTTACTATGCATATGCTTCCGCCTCCTTTTCATCCAGCTGGGAGGAGCAGATCTCCCGATACACATCGCTGCTGCGGAGCAGCTCCTCATGCGTCCCCACGCCGGCCACCGCGCCGTCGTCGAGCACCAGGATCTGATCGCACCAGCGGACGGACTGAACCCGCTGGGAGATCACGATCACTGTGATCCCCTCCAAATCCTTCCGAATTGCCGCGCGAAGCCGCTGCTGAGTCGCAAAATCGAGCGCGCTGTCGCTGTCATCCAGGATCAACACACGCGGCTTGGAGACGAGCGCCCGCGCGATTGT
>USLQ01000276.1 GCA_900555545.1 uncultured Oscillospiraceae bacterium
CGATAATCCGGCCCTTCATCTCATCGTTGGGCAGCGGAACCACGGATACCGTGACCTCCGCCGCATGTTCTGCGGCACAGCGCTGGATCGAGGTTGCGATGATCTCACGCGCCTTGGTTTCCGCCTCATCCTTCATCTGCTGCTCATAATCCAGAATTTTGGCCGCCTTTTCGTGGGCGAGTTCCTCATCCAATTCTGTCAACAGCATTTCCTTGGCCTGATCGGCTGTAAAGCCGGACACCTTCTCGAGCATTTCAAACTCGCTCTTTTTCAGCGCCTCGGCTTCCTCTAACCGTTCCTGAGCTTCCTTTAGACGGCGGCTGAGCGTCTCGTCCTTCTTTTCCATGTTCTCGATCTTTTTATCGAGAGCTTCCTCTTTCTGAATGATCCGGCGTTCCTGGCGCTGGACCTCGTTTCTGCGCTCACGCAGTTCGCGGTCCACTTCCGTGCGCTGGCGGTGGATCTCGTCCTTTGCCTCCAGGATGGATTCCTTCTTTTTGGACTCCGCCTCCGCAATCGCCTGATTGATAATCCGTGTCGCCTCAGCATCGGCAGAACCGATCTTTGCCTCTGCGACGCGCCGGCGGTAGATGCCGCCGATGATAAATCCGATTACAAGACCGGCAATGATCGCAATGATGGGAAATACAATATCTTTCCAATCCAAAGCCGCAATACACCTCCTATTCAATTTTTTATAACGATTAAGCATCAATAATAATTTATGGCGATGTTACAAAAAACTCCCATTTTGAAACACCATCATTGACTATTTTATAACGTACAGGCGTTCCTGTCAAGGAAAATGTGGCGTTTATGCACAGGAAATGGCCCTCTTTTCCTGAAAAGTGTATTGACAATCGCGTTTTGGGGTGATACTATAACATCAATATAGGGAACAGCGCCCATGGGAGAGTGGCCCGGTTTTCCGGCCTGATAGCAGAGATTCCCCGCCGCGGCTGAGAGCGGGGATGGAGGGCTTTCCGGTGCCATACCGCTCCCACAGCTGCCGCCGAGGCCTCCTGCGGAGGTGTAAGGCGTGCCGTGTGCCGCGTTAAGGCGTTTGGAGCGGCAGTCCATCAGTGGACTGCAACTCGGGTGGAACCATGGAGCTAAAGCTTCATCCTGAGATTCGGGATGGAGCTTTTTTGTTTCCGGAAATCCCGGTATGGGGATCAGAACAGGAGGAATAGTCAATGATTCAGGTCACATTGAAAAACGGCGAGGTCAAGCAGTATGAGAGTGGGATCACCGCAATGGAAGTCGCCAAGAGCTTGGGAGCCGGTCTGTATAAGGCGGCATGCGTCTGCCGGATTGATGGTCAGGTGTGCGATCTGCGCACGCCTCTGACGGCGGATTGCCAGTTGGAGATCCTCACCTTTGAGGACGCGGACGGCAAACACGCGTTTTGGCACACGGCCTCGCACATCATGGCACAGGCGGTCAAGCGCCTGTATCCACAGGTGAAGCTGACGATTGGCCCTGCGATCGAGAACGGGTTCTACTATGATTTTGACACGCCTGAACCCTTTACACCTGAGACGCTCGAGAAAATCGAAGCGGAGATGAAAAAGATCGTCAAGGAGGCACTGCCGCTTGAGCGCTTTGAACTCCCTGCGGATGAGGCGGTCGCGCTGATGGAGGGAAAACAGGAGCCCTACAAGGTGGAGTGGATCGGCGAACATGCCGCTAAGGGGGAAAAGATCTCTTTTTACCGCCAGGGGGAGTTTGATGAGCTGTGCGCTGGGCCGCACATCCCGGATACCGGGCGTGTAAAGGCCTTTAAGCTTACAAGTTGTACAGGGGCCTACTGGCATGGCGACGCCAACAACAAAATGCTCCAGCGTGTGTACGGCATCGCGTTCCCCAAGGCAAGCCAGCTGGAGGAGTACTTGACAAGGCTGGAGGAGGCCAAAAAGCGCGACCATCGCAAGCTCGGCAAGGAGCTGGAGCTCTTCACCATCATGGAGGAAGGGCCCGGATTCCCGTTTTTCCTGCCCAATGGCATGATCCTGAAAAATACGCTGATCGATTATTGGCGCGAGGTGCACACTCGAGCCGGATATAAGGAGATCTCCACACCGATGATGCTCAACCGCAGCCTGTGGGAGCGCTCGGGCCACTGGGATCATTACAAGGATAACATGTACACCACCGTAATTGATGATACGGACTTCGCCATCAAGCCGATGAACTGCCCCGGCGGCATCCTCGTCTATAAGACGCAGATGCACTCCTATCGCGACTTGCCGCTGCGTATGGGGGAACTGGGCCTTGTCCACCGCCATGAACTCTCCGGTGCGCTGCACGGCCTGATGCGCGTACGTTGCTTTACGCAGGATGATGCCCATATTTTCATGACGCCGGACCAGATCAAGGACGAAATTGTCGGCGTTGTCCGTCTGATCGACGAGGTGTACAGCCTCTTTGGCTTCAAGTACCACGTGGAGCTTTCGACCATGCCGGAGGATCACATGGGCGCACTGGAGGATTGGGAGCACGCGACCGACGCCCTGAAGGCCGCGCTTGAGGAGATCGGCAAGGAATATGTGATCAACGAGGGGGACGGCGCCTTCTATGGTCCGAAGATCGACTTCCATCTGGAGGATTCCCTCGGCCGCACCTGGCAGTGCGGCACGAT
>USLQ01000277.1 GCA_900555545.1 uncultured Oscillospiraceae bacterium
AGCGGCAATCGTCTTTCCGGTGCTGCCGGTGATCTGCCTGTCGATTCAGACCCGGAGCACAAAACGCTGCAAATAATTCATGTTAATTTATATAAATGAATTATATATTTGGTCTATTTGCACAATAGGATTTTATTAAAAACAGTTGTAAAATCGTTGCCGCGTGCTATAATGAGGGTAAATCGAGAGGGGGAGATCACATGAAGAAATGGTACGAGGAGGAGTACGAGTTCCAGATTGAGGTGACGGGATTCCTGCGTGGCGACCACACGGAGCACTACTGCCGTAACGGGGAGGAGATTGGAGATAAGTACACCTGTACCTATGGCTGGCCTGTCAATCAGGATGGCCACGGGATCTGCTCCAAGACGATGATGATGCTCTACCCACTCATGGAGGCGGTACGCAGCGGAGGGGATTTGGAGAACCTCGGCGGCAGCGGCCGGTATACAAAGGATCTCGTCTGCCCGGATGGCTGTGTCCTATTCCGCCTGACGGCGACAAAGCGCGGGGACTGGAATTTTCACAAGGGGAAATTTTATGGTGGATAAAGCCGTATTCATCTGAAGGAAGGGTTTGGTTATGAAAAAGTCCTATCCGACGGTTCTCCCGTGGAGGAGGCTTCCCTATGGCATCGCCATTTTCAGCTTTTTGTTAGCGGTTGGCGTCTTGATTGCCTTTTTGTGTATCGCGCCGGGTTTGCCTGATACCGTCCCGGTTCATTGGTCGGAACTGGGTGGGTTTGATAAGTGGGGAGCCAAAACCGAACTGTATCCACTTGCATTCATTCCGCCGATGTTTGGCTTGATCTCACTACTGTGCTCCATCGCCGCGATCCGCAGGGAAATAAACGGGATTGCCTATTTTGCCAGCGGCGTTTCCCTGTTCGTGACGTGCCTGATGGCACTTGTGATGGCCTTTATGGTGAATGCGGCAGGTGTATGAGAAACAGTTTTACAGCGGACGTGGAGTTTTTATATCAAAGTAACAGGCGGGAGAGTTCTGCGCGAACTCCCCCGCCATTCCTTTTACCACATGGGTGCCCCTTATTTTTTCATATACGCCTTTTCGATCTCCACAACGTAGGCATGGTGGTAATCCTTGTTCGGATACCAACGCGCATCGATGGACTTGTCTGTGAACATGTCGGGCGTAATGTCAAACTCCGCCATCTTACGGCAGATCACAAAGGAGTGCGCCTGTTCGATGTACGGCACGCCGTCGATAAACCCGGCGGTCAGTCCCGTCTCGGCGGATTTGTCAATCTCCCGACCGGACTTGCTGCCGCAGATGCCGAGTTCCTTTTTGTAGCCACCGTTAAAGTTTGAGATGGTGAATCGCTCATTTGCGTCCACAAATTCTTTGGTGTACCGCTGTGGCCGGATGAATACAAATGCTGCGTCCTTGCCCCACATCTCGCCCATGGTTCCCCAGCTGACCGTCATAGTGTTCCACTTTTCCGGGGTTCCGGCGGTGACGAGCGCCCAGTCGTCGGCAATATATTCAAATACATTCTTAAGCTCCCGGGCGTTGACTTCCCGAAATTCCATAAAATAACCTCCCAAAACAGCTTGATCTATTCATCTATGCAACCATTATACGCCGGAGTTATGAAAGTTAAAAGTGTTTTTTGTGGTTTATTTGTGAAAAAACATGTCCGGAGTCCGAATTTGGGTGTGGGAGCGAACGGAATAGCCATAAAAAATTGAGTGGAAAAGAGGATTCCTGTGGATGATGACAAAAATACATAAACAATGAATATTAGTGCATAAATCACTTGATTTTTCGTATAAACGGTGTATAATGGTGTATAAGCTAATGATGATTCAAAGGAGATGTCTGATATGAAAGAGATTAAAAAGGTATTGCTCGCCTATTCCGGCGGCCTGGATACATCCATCATTATCCCGTGGCTCAAGGAGAATTACAATAACTGCGAGGTTATCGCAGTATCGGCTGATGTTGGCCAGGGTACGGAACTCGACGGACTGGAGGAGAAGGCGAAAAAGACCGGCGCTTCCAAGCTGTATGTTCTGGATCTCAAGAAGGAGTTTGTAGAGGATTATATCTTCCCCACCATGCAGGCCGGCGCTGTCTATGAGGGCGACTATCTGCTGGGTACCTCTTTTGCACGCCCGCTGATCGGCAAAAAGCTGGTGGAGATCGCTAAGAAAGAGAATGTGGACGCCATCTGCCATGGCTGTACCGGCAAGGGCAACGATCAGGTTCGGTTCGAGCTGGCAATCAAAGCATTTGCGCCCAATATGCCCATCATCGCCCCGTGGCGGATCTGGAACATCAAATCCCGTGAGGAGGAGATTGAGTACGCCGAGGCGCACAATATCCCGCTGAAGATCAACCGCGAGACCAACTACTCCAAGGATAAGAACCTGTGGCACCTCTCCCATGAGGGCCTTGATCTGGAGGATCCGGCCAACGAGCCGCAGTACAACAAGCCCGGATTTTTGGAGATGGGTGTCTCCCCGGAGCAGGCGCCTGATAAACCCACCTATGTGACTATCCATTTTGAAAAAGGTGTGCCCACCATGCTTGACGGCGAGGCCGTCGGTGCGGTAGAATTGATTGAGAAGCTCAACAAACTCGGCGGTGAGAACGGCATCGGCCTGGCCG
>USLQ01000278.1 GCA_900555545.1 uncultured Oscillospiraceae bacterium
CTCAATCTCTTCTGTCCGCCGGCGGATGCTCTGCTGTTCCATCGTCATCCCTCCCGTTCCTGTTCGGGCGTTCTACCTTTATATACGACAAATCTCCGCGCACACCTGCAAAAAATTTTTAAATTTCAAAAAATTTTTCCCCGGCCGGCTCTGCGGCAATCTTTCCATTCGTCAGTTCCGTCAGCCGGGCGGAAAAACTGCCCACCTCCGACTTCTTCAGGCAAAAACGGATCTCCGCCTGGTCAGTAAACAACTCCTCCCCGATCACACCGCCGCACGAGCAGATCAGCGCCTTAATCCCGGAGTAGGAGGAATAGTCACATACAACGCGCAGGGAGGAGCCGAGCGCCATGGTTTTAACGCCCGCTTTCTCCAGTGCCATCTGCGCGCACCAGGCCACCTGCCCCGAGCAGGATCCCGCCGAAATAACGCGTGACAACGACGCAGCAGTCCTTCACGCCCATCCCGAGCAGCACATCCCGCACCGGAGCGCCCGCCGTCCCCTGAGGCTCGCCATCGTCGCTGCTGCGCACGGCGTTGCCGGCAAGCAGGCTGAACGCGTACACATTGTGGCGCGCATCCCAGTACTGGGAGCGAATCTTTTTGACAGCCGCCTCCGCCTCCGCCACCGTCTGCACGGGGAAGGCGTGGCCAATAAAGCGCGAGCGCTTTTCCGTGAACTCGTCGTGTGCCTCGCACCGGATCGTCTGATAGGAATCCATTCCTTCCTCCTCCGCGCTCACTCGCCGTGGACCAGATCTGCAAACTGCGCCTGTACGGCCAATTGCAGATCCTGCGGAGTGAGGATAACCTGTGCCCCTCGCACGCCTGCGCTCACAGCAATGTGAGGCTGTGCCAGCGCACTCTCGTGAATAAAGGTGGGAAAATGTTTTTTCATCCCAACAGGCGAACAGCCGCCGCGGATATATCCGGTGACGGGAAGCAGTTCCTTGAGCGGCAGCAACTCCGCGCGCTTATCCCCCGCCGCCTTGGCCGCCTTTTTCAGGTCGAGCTCGCGATCCACCGGGATGCAGCAGACAATATAGCCCGTCCGCTCCCCCTTGAGGACGAGCGTTTTAAATACACGGTCAAAATCTTCCCCCAGCTGGGCCGCCACATGCTCGCCGGAGAGATCGCTCTCATCCACCTCGTACTCGCGCACCTCGTAGGGGATTTTGGCGCGGTCGAGCATGCGCATGGCGTTTGTCTTTTTCATGGTACGCCTCCGAAAAAGAACGGCGGGCGATGCGCTGTGCACCGGCCGCCGTCCGTCATTATTTGCCTTCTTTATTCTCGCGGTTGAAGCGCTTGTTGAAGCGGTCAACGCGTCCGCCGGTATCTACGAGCTTCTGTTTGCCGGTGAAGAACGGGTGGCACTTTGAGCAAACGTCAACGCGCATGCCGTCTTTGGTGGAAGCGGTCTCAATGACCTCGCCGCAAGCACAGACAACCTTAGTCGGCTTATATTCGGGATGGATCCCCTGTTTCATCGTTAGTCACCTCTTTCACTGCAATAGAGCATACAACATATTGAATCATACCACATCACACGGGAAAAATCAACATCTTTTTCAAAAAACCGGGTTCAAATTTACATCCTCAGCCATCCAACCCGCCATAAGTATACTGTACAACGACCCTCCCAGAGGGGATCGCCATCCAGGCGTCCTGCTCCACGGTATTTTGAGTCAACCGGTTACGCACCTCAAACTGCACTGTACCGTACATATTGTATATGCGTATATTGACGAACTTTCCTGCAGGAACACTGGTCGAAAATTCGACCGTTCCCTCATACGGGGCCATGACCGCCCTGGCCGCCCGTGTCTCAGCATCGACCCAGGCCTGAACCGGCCCTGTAAAATTTACCGACACCTCGCACGGCCCCTCATACCAATCGGAATCATACTGGCGCTTATCATAAAATCCGAACGAACTACCGCTGCTCTCCCCCACCTCGTATAGGAGCGCGTATGGCCAGGCGACTTGTAAATCCGGCAGCCCCCCGCTTGGCAGCGTATATGTCTCCACTTTTTCCAGGCGATACCCTGGCGGTGCATCAATATTGTCCCGCTCCGCAATCATTGCCAGTTCCCTCAAATCCGTCACGGCGGAAACCAACGCCTGTTCCGGCCGGGCTCCGGATGGCTCCTCCTGCGTCCGAGCACAGCTCACACAGCAGAGTATCAAGAATACCACGGTCAGAGCGCAGGCAATGCGCTTAATCATTCCCCTCACCCCGTCCTTCATCCGCTGTATGCCTCCTCACTCTTTTGGATTTGACCAGCAAACAGATCCCGGTGACAGCCAAGAGCAGGCCGCCCGCAAACAGCCAGTGTAGGGTATACGTGTTCAAAAACGGCAGGAACTCCATCGTCTCCTGCATGACAGTGACCGTCCGGCCGGGCTCGGGGACGCCCCCCTGGTACAGCATAATAACATCCTCCGCCGTATAGGCCTGCTCTACCCACGTTCTGGATGGAACGATCTGCGACAGCGTGACCAGCACACCGATGATGATAATCCCGGCTGCCAGGAGCACAATGCCCACGGTTCTCGTCTTTTTCCACACTGGACGCACTGCGGCAGGCGTGGGTGCTGCCAGCTCCGGTTGCTTTAAATCCA
>USLQ01000279.1 GCA_900555545.1 uncultured Oscillospiraceae bacterium
AGCAGCCCGTACTGAATGGTGTACGGCCAGTTGACCGGGATGGTCACAAGCCCCGGGTGGACATCTTTCCAACACTCGAGCGTCAGCAGCACATTGCCCGTCTCAGCACACCGGTTGAATACGGAGATATCGTAAAAGTGCGGCGTATCTTCGATGTGGATTTGTGGATGGTTCCGCCGAAGGTCGCTGCGGATCCGGTCGTTGGTGGCTGAGTCCCCCTCCCGGACCATCATTAGCGTCCGGCCGTACAGGTCGGAGATTTCCAGCTGCTTTTTCCCGGCGAGCGGATGCTCGCGTGCGACAGCACACATCTTTTTATAGTGCCCGAGAGGCAGCACGCTGCACTGGTCCTGCCACATTTTGGAGTCACACACGCCGAGTAAAAAGTCGAATTTTTCCCCCAACTGGGAAATCTCGGAGAGAATTCCCTCGTGATCGTCCTCAAAGGGGACCAGATGCAACTTATAGTTGGGGAAATCCCGGTTGACCTGATACCACAGGTCCATGAACGGCTTGGCTGGATTGAGTAATGAGGTTCCCACGCAAAAGGTCGTATCCGCGGTCTCCATGGCCAAACGTGCGTTGGCAATAGAACGTTTGGAATAGTCAAAAAGAAATTTTGCGTCGCGGTAGATGATCTCACCCGCAGGCGTTAGACGGATGCCATGTGTGCTGCGCTCCATCAACTTTAAGTCCAGATGGGCTTCCAGTGCGTTGATCTGTTTCATCACGGCGGTCGGCGAGATGAACAACCGTTCCGCCGCCCTTGTAAAGCTTCCGCAGTCCGCTACGGCAACCAATACGGTGAGTTGGCTGTTAAACATGTGGTTTTCTCTTCCCCCTTTTCCAGTATATAAACTTTAAGTTGATACAACCATAACAGATTGAAGATTCCATGTCAAGAGGAGACAGGGTATAATAAAGGTGAAAACGAGTGCGGGGATGCAAGTCCCGTGCTGAACGGAGGGGAGAGCCATGGCTCAGTTAATCGCCTATTTTTCCCGTGCGGATGAAAACTACGTCAACGGTGCCATTCGGAAGTTGGACGTAGGCAATACAGAAATTGCCGCAGGATTTATCCAGGAGGTAACCGGCGCGGACCTGTTCCGCATCGAGCCGGTGCAGGCGTATGCCGCCGGGTACAACGAGTGCATTGCACAGGCACAGGCGGATCAGAAACGGGGCGCCCGTCCAGAGCTCAAATCCTATCCGGATAGCTTGGACGGGTATGATACCATCTATCTGGGGTACCCAAACTACTGGGGGACGATGCCGATGGCGGTGTTTACCTTTCTGGAACACTTTGACTTTGCCGGCAAGACAATCCGCCCCTTTTGCACGCATGAGGGCAGTGGAATGGGGAGCAGCGAGCGGGATATCCAAAAGCTCTGTCCGGGCGCGAAAGTGGAGAGGGGACTTGCGCTTCACGGCGGCAGTGTAAAAAATGCTGGAGACGCAATCCAAAAATGGATAAAAAAATAGGATAAAACCAGTTAGATCAGGAGGATGATTTTATGAAACCGGAGGAATTGAGTGTATTCCCGATGGGGGGGAAGAATGAGGCGTTTGCGCAGTACTTTGTGGGTCAGAGCTATTTGCATATGCTCACGACCGAGGGCGTGAGCATCGGCAACGTGACCTTTGAGCCGGGCTGCCGCAACAACTGGCACATCCATCGCGCCACCACGGGCGGCGGGCAGATCCTGCTGTGCACGGCGGGGCGCGGCTACTATCAGGAGTGGGGCAAACAGGCACAGGAATTACACCCTGGCGATGTTGTCGTAATTCCGGCAGGCGTCAAGCATTGGCATGGCGCCGCACCGGACAGCTGGTTTGCCCATCTGGCAGTAGAGGTCCCGGGAGCGAATACGTCCAACGAGTGGCTTGAGCCTGTGGATGATGAGATGTATTCCAAGCTGAAGTAATCACATCGAAAAAGGAGTATAGGGAGGGTGAACGATATGCAGTACACAAAACTTGGTAAATCCGAACTGAATGTATCGCGCATCTGCATGGGATGCATGGGCTTTGGCGATGCGCAGCGCGGCCAACACCGTTGGACCATCGATGAGCCGCACACGCGGGAGATTGTTCGCCGCGGGTTGGAGCTGGGCATCAATTTTTTTGATACGGCCATCGCCTATCAGAGCGGTACCAGTGAACAGTACCTCGGCCGTACGCTGCGTGATTTTGCCCGGCGGGATCAGGTTGTGGTCGCGACCAAATTCCTCCCCCGTACGCCAGAGGAAATCGCAGCCGGTATCGGAGGACGGGAGCACATCCGGCGTATGATCGATAAGAGTTTGCAAAATCTCGGGATGGATTACGTAGATCTGTATATCTATCATATGTGGGATTATGAGACGCCGCTGTACGACATCATGTGCGGACTGAACGATGCAGTACAGGCCGGCAAGGTGCGCTATCTCGGCATCTCCAACTGTTTTGCTTGGCAGCTTGCCAAAGCGAACGCCCTCGCGGAGCGGGAGGGGTTTGCCCAGTTTGTATCGGTTCAGGGGCATTATAACCTGATTTTCCGGGAGGAGGAGCGCGAGATGGCGCCGCTGTGCCGCATGGACAACATCGCCATGACTCCTTACAGCGCGCTGGCTGGGGG
>USLQ01000280.1 GCA_900555545.1 uncultured Oscillospiraceae bacterium
GGCCGCAGTTACACGAGCGACACCCTGCGTATCCTCAAGGACTTGTATCCGGAGGAGGAATTGTATCTTATCATGGGGTCGGACATGCTGGTCACACTGCACGCCTGGCACGAGCCGGAGGAAATCCTCCGCCGGTGCCGGATCTGTGCGGCCACGCGCGGCGATCTCCATCAGGCACAGCTGACAGCGTATGTCAAAAAGCATTTTCCCGATCTTGAAGATCGGTTTATTATTCGGGGGATCGAGCCGGTTGTCATCAGCTCCACGCAGCTGCGGTCCCGGATCGCAGCCGGTTCGGACGTTCACGAATATCTGACAGACGGGGAGATCGCCTATATTGCAGAAAAGGGGCTTTATCATGCAGGACACACAGCGCAATGAGGAGTTTACACAGGTCATCCGGAAAAGGCTGGGGGACAAGCGCTTTACCCACAGTATGTGCGTGGCACAGTCCGCCCGGGAGTTGGCTGAACAGTACGGCGCGGATCCGGAGCGGGCATATACCGCCGGGATCCTGCACGACGTAATGAAAGAGGCACCCGGCGAAGAACAGTTGCAAACCATCGCCGCAGCGGGTATAATATTGACGGACGTGGAACGCGCCAACAAAAAACTGTGGCATGCTATGGCGGGCTTCGCCTACTGCCGTGATACGCTGCACGTGACCGATCCAGGGATCTTGGATGCCATCCGCTATCATACCACCGGCCGGGCGGGTATGACTCTTTTGGAAAAGTGCGTGTATATTGCGGACTTTATCAGTGCGGACCGGGATTACCCAGGCGTGGATGAGATCCGCGCGTGCGCGCGCCGTGGATTGGCGGAGGTCATGCTCGAGGGCATGAAGTTCACCATTGCGGAGCTGGCCGAAAAGGGACAGGCCATCCACCCGGACACCGTAAGCGCCTATAATCAAATTATCATATCCGATACGGAGGGAAATACATGACACCAGAACAGATTTATCAGGCTGCCGTCAAGGTCCTGAGCAACAAGAAGGCGGAGGATATCCAGGCCCTGCGCATCGGGGATCTGACGATCGTGGCGGACTATTTTGTCATTGCTACCGGTACCTCGACGACCCACGTCAAATCCCTCGCGGACAATGTGGAGTATGAGCTCGGGCTCCTGGGCGTTCAGCCAAACCACATTGAGGGCAAGGCGACGGGCTGGATCGTGCTCGACTACGGCAGCGTGGTGGTGCACGTTTTTCTGGCCGATATGCGCGGATAATACAAATTGGAGCGCCTGTGGACGGATGCCGAGCAGGTGGATATTACGGAATTGATCTCATCATCTAAGGAGAATGTAGAATGAAATACGATTTTGCTCAAGTGGAAAAAAAGTGGCAGGAAAAGTGGGCGCGTGAAAAGACTTTTCAGGCGTTCAACGACAGCACAAAGGACCCCTACTACTGCCTGGTAGAGTTCCCATATCCGTCCGGGTATGGCCTGCACGTGGGCCATCTGCGCTCCTACACGGCGCTCGACGCCGTTGCGCGCAAAAAGCGCATGGAGGGCTATAATGTCCTGTTCCCCATGGGGTGGGACGCCTTTGGCCTGCCGGCGGAGAATTTCGCCATTAAGAACCATGTCCACCCCGCGGAGTTCACCAACAAGAATATTGCGCACTTCAAGCAGCAGCTCCAGTCCATCGGCTTTTCCTTTGACTGGGACCGCGAGGTCAACACCACGGATCCGGACTACTACAAGTGGACGCAGTGGATTTTCCTCCAGCTGTATAAACACGGCCTGGCTTATAAAAAAGAGATGAGCGTCAATTGGTGCACCTCTTGTAAGTGCGTATTGGCGAATGAAGAGGTTGTCAACGGTGTGTGTGAGCGCTGCGGCAGCGAAGTGATCCACAAGGTCAAGAGCCAGTGGATGCTTAAAATCACGGCCTATGCCCAGCGCCTGATCGACGACCTGGACGATCTGGACTTTATCGAGCGCGTTAAGATCCAGCAGAAAAACTGGATCGGCCGCTCCACGGGCGCCAACGTGGATTTCACCGCCACCACCGGCGATACCATCACCGTCTACACCACCCGACCGGATACGCTCTTCGGCGCTACATACATGGTCATCTCCCCGGAGTATGACAAGCTCGAAAAGTGGGCGGATCTGATCGAGAACATGGACGAGGTGCGCGCCTACCAGCAGGAGGCGGCCCGCAAGTCCGACTTTGAGCGCACAGAGGTCAATAAGGAGAAGACCGGCGTCATGCTCCAGGGCGTGCGCGCCATTAACCCCGTCAACGGCAAGGAGATCCCAATCTTCATCTCCGACTACGTCCTGGCCTCCTACGGTACGGGCGCGATCATGGCTGTTCCTGCGCACGACACGCGCGACTGGGAGTTCGCCAAAAAGTTTAACCTGCCGATCATCGAAGTCGTCAAGGGCGGTGAAGATGTTCAGAAAGAGGCGTTCACCGACTGTGCGACCGGCGTGCTTGTCAACTCCGACTTTCTCACCGGCCTGTCCGTGGAGGATGCCAAAGTCAAAATTATCGAGTGGCTCACGGAGAACGGAAAGGGCAGTGCTAAGGTCAATTACAAGCTGCGTGACTGGGTGTTCTCCCGCCAGCGCTACTGGGGCGAGCCCATCCCC
>USLQ01000281.1 GCA_900555545.1 uncultured Oscillospiraceae bacterium
AAGGAGGGGGAGTCCCAGTCGCGTGAGGCGTTGACGCGTCCCATGGCGCGGGCGCGTTCAAGCGCCGTCCAAACCTTCCGGTTGTAAGGCTTTTCGGACCAGGAGGCGTATCCGGTAAAGTTGCCGTCCGCCGTATCTTGAGTGAAGTGAATTTCCCCAAGTGGAGCATGATTTTTCAGATATCCACCGGGGGTGTCAAAGACGACATAGGGCAGGTCGGCAATTTCACAGACCAGCCCGTGAATGCCGTCCGTGTTCGCGATCCGATGGCCGACGACGGGCAGGTCCATCGTCTCCCAGAAAATTGCATCCGCATCCATGTTGATAAACAGGAACAGGTCGTGCTTGATCTCCCCGATTTTCTGTTTTTGGTGCAGGTCCTGCACCCAGGCCCGCAGGCATCCCGCGTCGCAGACATCCGAATTGCTGTATGTTGGCAGAACGGTAATGCTGTCCCCATCATAGGTGTAAGTTAGCGGGTTGAAGGCGAGCGCATCGGGCAGACGGGGAATCAGGGTGCGGAAGGCGTCAAAGGGCACACAGGAGTAATACAGGCACAGCGCCTGGACGCCTAATTTCCGGTAGGTGTGTACCTGTGAGGGCGTAAACATGACCTCCTGCGGCCTTACAATTTTTTCGCAGCTGCCAAACAGATCTTGCAGCCCCGAGCCCTGTGGGTTTGTGATGGCCCACTCGACGGAGGCGCGCAGTTCATCCTCCGTCATGGCTCCCAGCGCGCCGTTACTGTACCCCATGATGATGTTTTCATCCCCATACAGTTCCACCCTGCGGCGGATCCCATCAATGATATCCGGCGCGTACTGCGGCAGGATCTGCTCCAAGGAAAAGAAGTTTTCGATATCCCACGTCCCTTTTACAGGGATGCCCTGCTCATTCAGGCGGTTGAGAACGTCGATAATCTTGCGGATGATGCGGATGTCCGAACCGAATCCGAGGTTGTCATTCGTATCCCCGCGGTATGAGTGGTAGCAGTTGACGTGAAACCCATAGGCCACATGAATTTTTGGTGTCATTTTCTCTCCTCCGTTCTATGGTCTGTCCGGTGAACCGGCAAGTGCCCATTATAACAGTGCTTATGCATATATTATATATTTTTTTCTGAAAAATGGAATATTTTTTATCGAGTTAATCTCAAAAAAACGCATCCGCCATTTTACGTAAAATGGCGGATGTGTTCGTCCCAAAGGGCTTTCATACAGACTCAACAGCCGCACGTGTCGGATGTGAGGATGCTCATTGCAAAATGGCAGCCCTCACCGTGCAGCGTTTCGGCAATCCGGCGCAACAGGGCAAAAACGCTTTCGGTATCTCCCCGCAGCACGGTGGACATCACGCCGACCTCCGCTGCAACGCCGGACTGGCCGATCAGACCGATCACCCGGTCAATGTATGGAAGGTAATCCCGTTCCCCCAGCGGATAAAAACTCAGCTGACAGCTTATTTGACAAACTTCACGCATACAAATCCTCCCTTTTGGCCTTGAGAGCGGTATTGTTGCTCTGCCTCCGCCCGGTATTCCGCATCCGGGAGTCCGGGCGGAGGGAAGAGGCACTCTGTGACGCACGAACAGTGACCGGGATCGAGCGCGGCGATTTCATCCGCAGTCCGAAAGGAGGCATATTCGAAGGCCGTACCTTTGCAGGCGTCACTGCTATAGAGTTGCTCCAGGAGCTGCCGCGCTGGATTGTGCCAATAACGATATCCCCGCCGGGCCTGACCACGCGGCGCATCTCCCGATAGACGGTCTCAATGTCATCAATAAACTCAAAGGCTGCCATGGAGTATGCGGCATCAAATATCCCGTCCGTAAAGGATAATGACTTTCCATTCATAATGGAGAGCGCTGCGGATATTCCGTGCCGCGTCAACTTGGCCCGAGCCTGCTCAAGCATATGAGGGGCAATATCAATCCCGGTTATCCGGCATCCGGCGCCGGCCAGCTTGAGCAGATAGTTGCCGGTACCACAGCCCACCTCCAGAACTTCCATACCGGGCCGCGGATTCAGCAATCCCAACAGCGCATCCGTCTCCACCCGGTCGACAAACCGGCCGGACGCGGTCTCGTACCAGGCGTCATAGTCCTGATAAAAATGATTGAATACGTTTTCCACAGGTATTTCCTCCTACGGCGAAGCCCTCGCATGGTTCAGGGCTCATACGTTTTAATGATATTCTCGGCGATTGTCCGCCGTTTGACACAGGTATCCATGGCGCGCTTTTCAATGTAGTGGTGCGCTTCCGGCTCACTCATTTTTAGGTGTTCGATGAGCAGCAGCTTGGCACGGTTGACCAGACGGATTTCCTCCATCTTACTCTCCAGAGTGGAGGTTTTCTCTTCCAGCGTCCGGATTTTTTGACGAGTGGCGGCGATCAATTTGATGGATTGGAATACCATTTGACGGTTGGCGGGCTTTGGCAGCGTCAGAATCCCGTAGTCCTCCACCTTCAGGCAGACGGCCTCTTGAACCTCCGCTTTGACGAGCAGCAGTACACCGCATCCCTGCTTTTCCGAAATCTCAATGGCGAGCTGTGGGCCAAAATCATCCGGCAGCGGTGCGTTGATCACGGCAATGTCAAAGCGGCGG
>USLQ01000282.1 GCA_900555545.1 uncultured Oscillospiraceae bacterium
CCGCGGAACTGTTCCATATCGTCTTTTTGAACGCAGGGGCCCTCGTAGCCGCAGCAAACGCATCCCGTACAGGGGTGAAGGTTGGCGTGGGCCGCATCAATGATTTTAATCGTGTGCCCAGCCTCTACGGCGCCGCGGATAAACTCCTCCGCCAGCAGATTGGAAGACCCACACCGGTTGGGGCTCCCCTCCAGTACTGTGATTATCATGCTGACCGCCTCCTGTTTTTACTGGAATGATTCAATCCAGGCCTTCACGTCCTCTTGCGAAACACTGCTGCTAAACCGCTCGCCTTCCAGCCAGTCCCCGCTTCCGGCCAGTTTGGCTAATTGTCTGCCGCTGTCCCCAATCCCACTGCCGCCTGAGGTGCAAAACGGAATGACGGTTTTACCCGTAAAATCGTTGGCCTCAATGAAACCGTTTACCGGCCATGCGGGGCCGCCCCACCATATGGGGAACCCGATAAAAACCGTGGACACGCTTTGCCAGTCCTCTACCGTATCCGCAGTCAGTTCTATATCCTGCAGTGATTCGTCCGCACGTTCCCGGGATACTCTGCTGTCATTATTGTTGTATTCCAGATCTTCTTCCGTATAAGGATCGGCCGGCTCCAGCTTGAACAATTCTCCGCCTGTCGTTTCAGCAATCATTTTCGCTACACGCTCTGTATTGCCGGTGGCCGAAAAATACACGACCAGCGTTTTCCCCGTCGTTCCAGTGTCATCTATTTCCGTCTGGCTATTTGTTCCGGCGCCATCTTCTACTGCAGATGCACTGGATTTGTTTTCCGATGCGAAATTCAGCAGTGCCTGGCTTTCCTCTTCTCCACTCCCAGCCCCGCAACCGGATAACATACCGGCCATCAGGATGCACACTGTCGCCAATAGCAATCCGCGTTTTCTCATAAGGAATAACCTCCAATCCGATATGATCTATACTCTGTGTATGCGCGCCTCATCTTTTCCCCGCGTATACAACTCCTTTTGTATAAAAACGTTGCTTCATACGCGCTGTACACTCAAAAAGTATCCGTATTTCAGGATCCTCTGAGCAGATAATTGGGCATACCTTTTGGTCACTGGTGCGTGATTTCACAAGGTGCCCCTTGGCGCTCTTTCCCAGACCTAACACACATGGTTTTTTGTATTCTTACCAAAAGACATGCACTTGCCGATGGTATCGCCGGTGCGCAGGTACTCATAGGTAGGCATTTCAAACAGCACCGGTTTGAGCACGTGGTAATCAATCTTGCCGGCCGAATTTAGCACGTTCTCGTCAGCATAGGTAGCATCGATGGTGCAGATGAAATTCTCAAAGCCCTTTGTTTCATAAATGTCCTCCACACTACATACCATTGTGACTGGTGCCTGGGAGATCATCGGCACGCCTACGTCATCTACCGCATAGTCGAATAGCATGGATTTATCCTCTTTACTGCCGCTGATGCATCCGGAGAGATCCGCACTGGGGAGCAGTGCCTCGTCCACAATATTGATAGAGAATTTCCTGTTTGATTTGATCCCTTTATTGGTATAGTGGGTGTTGGCCAGACTGATCATTATATGATCGTGGCCGATGATTCCCACATGACCGGCCAACAGCCAGTTGGGCTTACCGTTTACCATTGCGCCGACCACAACAAGGGGGGTGGGATACAGTGCCAGCGCGTTTCCGATATGCTTTTTCATGATCTGTTACCTCCCAAAACTTTCTTTGACCCTCCGATGTTGCTGGGATCACCGATAATCCTGCAGCAGCTTTGATACAAAGGAACGTGTGATCTCATAAATGGAGTAGCGGGCATAGGGGATATGGGCAATTTTCATGGCTTTTTTTTGCTTGTCGGTCGCCTCGGTATATGGGTAAACTCCGAACAGGAAGGGGAAGAAAGCATAGAGAAAAGCCTGAATATCGTCCTGCGTCATGCTCGGGAAGAATTTTTTTAGACAGCCGGTGAGCGACTGCATGGCACAGGCATAAACCCTTTTAAAGGCGACAAGATTCTCCATGCGGCTCCCGCCCTCCATGTCATACAGGTTCATCGCCATCAGCTTGAGCATACATCCGCGTTTTTCCAAGGTACGGGCCAAAGCCTGCGCAAACCCGCCGGGTGGCAGCGCGTCGTTCTCGTTGCGGATCGCATCCAAATCTGCGGTCCACAATTCGTATTCCCGCTGCAGCAGAGCTAAGAAGATCTCCTCCTTGGTGTGAAAATAGTTGTAGATGGAGGTGCGGGTGAAGGTGGTCTTTGTCCCAATTTCCCGCAGGGTGATCTCCCGGAATGGCATCGTCTCATACAGCGCTGCACAGGCGTTGATGATCTCCTCCTTACGGGCATTTGTCAATTCTTGTGATCCCTTTGGCATATTTTTGATCCTTCCTTAGTGATTCAGGCGTTCAGTGCCTCGCGGGCCCAGGCGGCCGCATTGGAGCCGTTGAGAAGCCGTCCTTTTTCCCACTGTGCCTCAGGGCAGTGCTTTTTTAAACTTTTTTCCGCGCCGCTGATGCCGCTGCCGCCCGATGTGGCAAAGGGAATGATTGTTTTCCCGGAGAAGTCACAGCTCTCCAGGAAGGTGTCCACAATGCGGGGCTCCACATACCACCAG
>USLQ01000283.1 GCA_900555545.1 uncultured Oscillospiraceae bacterium
CTGCCGATCCGGCGGGTGCAATACGGGAAGCCGTATGCATTGATACAAGCAGGGTTTACGATTCCTGTGCGGATAAGGACTGCCTGAGCGACCTGAGGGTGATGTTCACGGCTCCTGCGCAGGAACTTGTGAATGAGGCGACCTCAATTCGATGCCGCGACAGCGAGATCCTGGATGCCTTTATCGATGTGGAAGAGGTTCCTTTTAACCGTGGGTTCTACACAGTTGATATCACCTTCTTTTTCAAGGTGACATTCGATCTGTTTACCCAGCCGTTGACTCAGCCTACACAGGTGAGCGGGCTGTGTACCTTCTCCAAAAAGTGCATTCTGTACGGCAGCGACGGCAATGTGAAGGTTTTCTCATCCAACTACTGTGCGGATGATTCTGACGATCAACTCTTCCGCTCCACCACCAATCCGCGGGCTAAAGTACAGGCGGTTGATCCGGTCTGCCTGGATGCGCGCCTATGCGATGTGTGCAACTGCTGCGTCCCGCGCTGTTGCTGCAATATCCCAGGCAGGATCTGCAAGTGCTTCGACGGGGACTTCTCCTGTGCACAGGAGAGCCGTGTCGTACTGGTCACCCTTGGGTTGTTTACAATTGTCCAATTGGAGCGCGACGTTCAGATGCTGATCCCGGCCTATGATTTCTGTATGCCGGAAAAAGAGTGCAGCTGCGACTCAGATGATCCGTGCGATGTGTTTCGGAAGATCGAGTTCCCAGTTGACGAGTTTTTCCCGCCCCGCTCAAGCCAAAACGGGAATTCCTGCTGCTGCGACAATTGATGTTTGTATGTGTGCGGTCCCGCCAGCTCTGCGGGGCCGCATTTCTTGTTAAAAAGTGGGATGGATGGGAGGATAAAATTATGGAACAAATCAGGCGGATGGGGGTGCGGCTTCACTTGAGCGATTCCCAGATATTAGCTGCTTGCCGCGCCTATGAGGGGGATCCGGAACGGCTGTGGGAACAGGCTCAAAAAGTGCGTAAAAGTGGAAATGTTGCCCATTTCCGTCCTGCGCTC
This sequence comes from uncultured Oscillospiraceae bacterium, assembly GCA_900555545.1. GTDB lineage: Bacteria > Bacillota > Clostridia > Oscillospirales > Acutalibacteraceae > Onthovicinus. The sequence continues at coordinate 1,025 of USLQ01000283.1, forward strand.
CGTTCAGATACCTCGGCGGGAGGGGCACAGGTACTTGCGATTGCGTTGGCGATGGCGTGTCAGGCGGAGGAGGATTATCAGAGTATGGGGATTGCGTCAAATGTGTTTGATGCGACTTTCTCAGATATCCGAATTTGGGCCGACCATTACCGGGACAAGACTGGAGTTGACGGTTTGGGGGAGATCGGCTGGATCGTCAACCATTGCCGGCTGAAGCTTTTCCGTCTTGGGCGATTGCAATTCGAGCGGACAAGCGTACATTTTCCGCCTTTCACACCGCTTAATAAAAGAAAATCGACTTCCGTGCGCAGGGGAGATCGTTGCTTGGGCGTCCATATCCCGGAGGGAGAAAAACTCAATATTGATGCCTGTGAGCGGGATTTTACTAAAGCGCCCGATTTTTTCAGGCGGTACTTTCCCAATGAGCAATATACCTGTTTTTCTTGCCTTTCCTGGCTTCTCTCCTCGGTTTATGGGCAGATTCTGCCGCAGGAGAGCAATATTGTTCGTTTTCGTGCACTGTGGGACAACGTATGGGATGTGCGCGGGGATCAGCAGGCGATAGAGCGGATTTGGAGCTCCGGTGATCGGGACGCGCGTGATACGATGTTACAGCAGCGGGCGGCCGCCTGGCTGAATCAGGGAAAACGGCTGGGGATGGGGTTTGGTATCCGCCGGATATAACAATAAATAAAAAAACGGACGCCCTAAGAGGCGTCCTTGCAGGATTCCCGCGTGTGGAATATGGGCTGCGCATACGGTCGAAATCGGGCTCCCGATGTTGGACGGTCTGTGCAGCCCTTCTGTTCCTGCCATCAATAGTTTGGCCCGTCTACCCGCGGGTTATTGCTGGGATTTTTTGTTTTGAATGATGCCGGAACTAATGTGTTCGTCTTTTTCTGAATCCGGATTGACGATAACCAGTTCAACTTCCTGGCCCGATAATTTGTCCGGCTGGATTTGATCGCTGTAAAAGAGAAAAAAAGCGTATCCGTTTTCCGGATAAAAGCTCGGCATGTGATGGATTAATTCTTTTTCCCCTGCCGGGTGAATACGAAGCTGATATCGGGCAGGTTCCGGCAGATTGACAAATTCCGATTTGATGAGTGCACCCCGGCTCCAGGGGTAAAATCGCACCCTGCCCTGTAAATGCGGCGCGTGCCGGGTTCGTTTCAAATTTGTCCATGCCTCAGGTGGTTCTTTTAAAATATCGGATAAACGGGTTGGTTTCATAATGTCACCTCGCATTTTAAGTACATACCATCCTATGCTTTGGAGTTTTTTTTGCTCACGAAGTCCTTTTTGGCCAAAGGAATTGACTTTTTTGCTCAATACGGTATAATAGGGGGGACGCTTTATTAGCAAAAAGCACTAAAGTGTTTGGGAAGACAGCAGATGGTTCCTGGAAAAATCTAAATGTCAGTTTTTATAAAATTTTATGATTTTTCAATGACAAATTGGCCGGGATGATTTATAATAGAACAGGATCTTGGATGGATGAAAAGGGGAAAAGCAATGTATTTTCAAAAAGAGATCGAAACGATGCCGCGCAGGGAACTGGAAGCACTGCAGCT
>USLQ01000284.1 GCA_900555545.1 uncultured Oscillospiraceae bacterium
CCAGCTTTTATCCAGATCATCGATCGTGCGATTTATTCTTGTACACGAGATCCATGTAAAGTCATCTCCCTTTCCACGCAAAAAAGCAACCGTTCTGCGTTGCCTTTTTGCGTGAAGCAAATTGACTAAGGGTATCAGATCACCAGAATCCATATCTGCATTTGATTTTTTTCGGGAATTGCGTAAAAACAATCTATTGATCATCAAATAAACCTCCCGATTAGAAAAGCGTAAAGCACGGGACCTTCCCACGCGCTTTACGCTTGTTCCAAATCATCAGCTTGAAAAATTTAATGTGGAATCATTGTCAACAGGACACCGGCCGCGATCGCGGAGCCGATAACACCTGAAACATTCGGTCCCATGGCGTGCATCAGCAGGAAGTTGCCGGGATTCGCCTGCTGACCGACCTTCTGAGAGACGCGCGCCGCCATTGGAACAGCGGACACGCCGGCCGATCCAATCAGCGGGTTGACCTTACCGCCTGTGAAGAGGTACATCAGCTTACCAAACAGGACGCCGCCCGCTGTACCGATGCAGAAAGCACAAAGACCCAGAATGATGATCTTTACAGAATCCCAATTCAGGAAATTCTGCGCATTTGTCGTTGCACCAACCGAGAGACCGAGGAAAATTGTGATGATATTCATCAACTCATTCTGCGCGGTCTTAGAGAGGCGTTCCGTTGCCCCACTCTCACGCAGAAGATTTCCGAACATCAGCATACCAACCAACACACCCGCCGATGGCAGCAGCAGTGTGACAACTACAGTAACAAAAATCGGGAATAGAACCCGCTCTGTCTTAGATACAGGCCGGAGTGTCTCCATCACGACGGAACGCTCCTTTTTGGTGGTGAGCAGTTTCATGATCGGAGGCTGGATGATCGGAACCAATGCCATATAGGAGTAAGCCGCCACAGCGATTGCTCCGAGCATTTCCGGCTTGAGCTGGGAGGTAACGAGGATGGAGGTCGGACCGTCCGCACCGCCAATGATGGCGATGGAACCGGCTGCCTGCTCATCAAAACCCAGTAAAATGGCGCCCACAAAGGTAACGGCAATACCAAGCTGAGCGGCAGCACCGAGCAGGAAGCTTTTCGGGTTGGCAATCAATGGGCTAAAATCCGTCATAGCGCCGATGCCCATAAAGATCAGCGGTGGATAAACACCGGCTTTTACACCAAAATACAGGATATCAATCAAGCCAGCCTGACCACTCATTAAAATATCGACAAAGCCGGGAATATCGCTATATTGGACGCCGAGATTTGCCAACGGCAGATTGGCCAGCAACATACCGAAAGCAATTGGAATCATTAGCAAAGGTTCGAATCCCTTTTTTATGCCAAGATAGAGCAACAAAAAGGACACACCGAGCATGATGAGGTTTAAATAGCCTTTTCCGTCAAAAAAGGCCGCAATCCCCGACTCGGACATAATATCAATTAACGCTTGGATAAATTCTGAAAACAACGCGCGTCACTCCTCTTAAAATCAACTATCCGTTTAAGAACTCAGAACGGGCGCGTATTCTCCACAATACCAGCCTGCGCCCACGCCGGCCTGCCGCTCTGTTGTGCACGCGTGATCCTGCGAATTGTAAAATTACCGGAACCAGTAAACGCCATGATCGCCGCTGTGATCGCCGCAACAACCTCCTCGTCCGTTCCCGTAGATGCAGCCGAAATCGGAACAGGCGCCTTTTGTGGCGCAGCCTGCACTTGTGTTACGATAGCCTTCTTTTCCGCAGACGCATTCTTTTTCTTGCCGGAAAAGGCCTTTCCAAAGAGCCAGAAAATAATGACAAAAATAATCAGCGCCGCAAACACAATCACCATCATGGACAGCGGGACATTAATTGTCCGCGCCCAATCGATTGCAAGAAGCATGAAATTCTCCAAGAGATACGACCCCCTTCAATATTATACCAGACGAAAAGCGAAACAAGGCTCGTCCAACGCGATCCGCCTCATTGACACGATTAAAAATATTATATAATAATATCCATGATTTTTCAACAAAAAAATCCAGGCCGTGACGAAATTTCAAGGGCCGCCAACAGGCGGCCCATAAAACGAGACAGGTCTGTAAGCCGAGTTCTGTCATTTAAGGCAGCCATCTGTCTAGGCCGCACGTTGCCGTACGGCTCAAGCCACCCGTCGGGGAATGCACCGGGCCAGTGGGTTTGCAGGGCCGCACAGTCTCCTGTACGCCGGTGAGCTCTTACCTCGCCTTTCCACCCTTACCGGACGAATCCGGCGGTATATCTCTGTTGCACTTTCCCTAAGGTCTCCCTCGGCGGCCGTTAGCCGTTATCCCGCCCTATGAAGCTCGGACTTTCCTCGTGCGCAAAACGCCCGCGGCTGCCCAACCTGCTCGCCCATATTTTATCCTATTAAGGCACTGCTTGTCAACTTTTTAACAGTGATCCTGCTCAAATCTATTATTCACACAAATCGTCCAAAATAGCCTCGACCAAAAACATACAGGATGTAAAAATTCTTTTGTAAAATAAAACCCGGTCAGCAATTGACTTTCTCCGTCTGTTTTGATAGAATATTAAATACTGTAATAATATGGAGCGGTAT
>USLQ01000285.1 GCA_900555545.1 uncultured Oscillospiraceae bacterium
GGCGGCCAGCGCCGTCAAGGGATACATCTGTGATCCCGCGAATCTTTGATAGGAGGGCGATTTGATTATGAAAGCACAGGGCATTGTCCATAAATATGGCGATAACGTGGATACCGATGTTATCATCCCGGCGCGCTATTTAAACAGCGCGGACCCCAAGGAACTTGCCAAGCACTGCATGGAGGATATTGATATCAACTTTGTCAAGGAGGTCAAGGCGGGCGATCTGATCGTCGCGGAGCGCAACTTCGGCTGCGGCTCCTCCCGTGAGCATGCGCCGCTCGCCATTAAGGCTTCGGGTATCTCCTGCGTGATTGCGTCCAGCTTTGCGCGCATCTTCTACCGCAACGCGATCAACATTGGCCTTGCGATCCTCGAGTGCGAGGAGGCGGCCAAGGATATCAAAAACGGCGATGAGGTGGAGGCCGACTTTGACACCGGCGTTATCACCAATCACACCACCGGCAAGACCTATCAGGCCGAGCCGTTCCCGCCATTCATCCAGAATATTATTGAAAAGGGCGGCCTGCTCAACTCGATTGCAAAGTGAGGGGCTCATCCTTAAAAACACGGAGGGGTGCACAGAGGTGCCACCCCTTCTATTTTATTATCTGGAAATGAATTCCTTTTATCCGAATTTGCCGAATAGGGGTTGATTTATCAATGGTGTTCCTCTATAATGAAAATGATTACCAACTGTTTATATAGGAATGGAGGCAGGGCAAAAGATGCGGGCTTTTTTTACCAAATATGCGCTTGCTATTAAAATATCCGCGCTTGTTGTTGCCGCGGTTGCGGTGGTGGGGGGCGTGAGTGCCTATGCCGCGATCCGCGCAAACGGTCAGGGAGATGAAACGATAACTGAGCGGCCTGTTCCCTCTGCGCAGAGTGATACCGTCCTGATGGATGAGTTAACCACGGAGGAACTTACAACAGAGGTCCCTGTTGCGCAAGAACCTGCCACACAGGAAGATTCTCTCATTGAGTTTGATCAGGATAAGGTTGCTCAGGAGGTTTCTGAAAAGGCGGAAAATGTCGCCACGCCCGATGACGAAAAAACGGCCAATAATGACGAAAAACGCGAGGAAGATGATGCCCAGAACGCCGGTAAGAACCCTGGAAATGTCGAGCCGGACGGTCCTCCGGTGATTGTTGAGCCGGAGCAGCCGACAGTTTCGGAGAGTATGCCGGACTCCGATGAGGTGACAGAGCCGGAACCCGATCCGGACCCGGAGCCCGCTGATCCGGTCCTGCCGGAGAGTCCTGTGAAATACCAGCTCTATCGGACGCTGAGCCACAGCGGATTTTCAAAAAATTCACAGGATAAATGGTCGAGTATGGATCAGTACTATAACGACGGCCAACCGGTGGATTCCTGGAAGGGGATTGATGTCTCCTACGCTCAAGGCGAAATCGACTTTAATGCCGTGAAGGCGGCTGGTATCGATTTTGTGATAATCCGTGTTGGTGCGCGCGGCTATGAGACCGGATCGCTGATCCTGGACGACTGGTTTGCCACCAATATTGAAAACGCCAGTAAGGCGGGGCTCGATATCGGCGTCTACTTTTACTCTCAGGCGGTGACGGAGGAGGAGGCGATTGAGGAGGCAAAGATGGTTCTTGACCATATTGGCCGCCATCCCAGTTGTGAAATTACCTACCCTGTAGTGATCGATGTGGAAGGCGTTAATGGCCAGGCACGGATTGACAAAATCAGCGATGTGCAGCTGAATAAAAATGTGACCGCCTTTTGTGAGGTGATCCGCCAGGCCGGTTATTATCCCATGATCTATGCGGATCAGAATTATGCGGAAAATAGACTCGATTTTTCCCAGCTTCCCTATGACTACTGGATGGCTGCTTACCGCTCTTACAATACGACCTTTGGTGTGGAGATCCCGTTTGTCCTGTGGCAGTATACTTCCACGGGTTCTGTCTCCGGCGTGAGTGGCGATGTTGACCGGAATGTTTCACTGGTGGATTATGCTACTTATCTACGCAAGAATGGCTGGAATAAGCTCAAATAGCAGTAAATCAAAAAGGTGCGGGAATCACCCGCACCTTTTTGTATCGTAATTATACCTGCCACAGTTTCCGGTCCAGGGAACGGTATTGGACCGCCTCGGCGACGTGTTCCATCTCAATATCCGTACTCCCGTCCAGATCGGCGATTGTGCGTGAGATCTTCAGCAGTTTGTCATAGGCACGGGCGGACAAATCTAACCGGTCAAACGCCTGCCGCATCATGAATTCGGCATCCGGCGTCAAATGGCAGGTCTCCCGTGTGGCGCGGGAATCCATCTTGGCATTACAACTGCATCCCGCCCCGGCCAACCGGTGCTGCTGGATCTCACGTGCACGGGTGACGCGCTCCCGAATGGCAGCGGAGGGCTCCTCTTTTTGGGTGCTGGTCAACTGCTCAAACTCCACGGAGGGCACTTCAATGTGAATATCGATTCGATCCAGCAACGGGCCGGAAACTTTGGAGAGATAGCGGGCGGGCGCGCCCTCCGGGCAGATGCACGGGTGCGTCGGATGGCCAAAATAGCCGCACGGGCAGGGGTTCATGGCGGCTACCAGCATCAC
>USLQ01000286.1 GCA_900555545.1 uncultured Oscillospiraceae bacterium
TGTAACGTCATTTCTGCTCTCCCATCCCGGAAATTCCTCGTTCAGATAATTTCTCCAGTCAAACACGGTCTCCACCGCCGCGATGGCCACCTCGATCATACTGTCGTCCGGCTCCTTGGTGGTCAGCCCCTGCATCCACATGCCGGGACGGCTCAAAATATTCACCAGCTTGGAGTCGTGGCGTCCCGCGAAGCGCAGCAGCTCATAGGACACCCCGGCGATGGCCGGGATCAGCACAATCCGGCTGACGATGCGCATCCACAGCGTTTCCGGCCGCACCACCATAAAAAACAGGATGCTGATAATCATCACGATCAGAATAAAGCTGGTTCCGCAGCGCTTGTGCTCCTTGGAGCTGGCGCGCACGTTGGCCACCGTCAGCTCCAGGCCGTGCTCCAGGCAGTTGATACACTTGTGTTCCGAGCCGTGGTACATAAAGGTGCGCTTGATGTCCTCCATGCGGCTCACCAATTTGATATATGCGATAAAGATGACGATACGGATCACGCCCTCCAGCACCGCCATCACCGTGTCCGACGTGATAAACCTGCGGCACAGCCCGGCGATAAACAGGGGCAGCACCATAAAAATCCCGATGGCCATGATAAAGGAAAATATCATCACCACCGTCATGAGCACGCTCTCCAGCTTTTCCCCAAGCACCTTGTCCAGCCATGCCTCGAATTTGGACGGAGTTTCCTCCTCGTCGTCCTCGAAAAAGCTGCAGGACCAGGTCAGGGCGCGCATGCCCAGGATCATGGAGTCCGCGAAACTGAAAATACCGCGGATAAAGGGCAGTCCCAGGATCTTTGCCTTCCTGGTCATACTCACGTAATGATCCTTTTTCACCTCAAGTGCCCCGTCCGGTTTGCGGACCGCGATCGCGTAATCCGGGCCGTTCTGCATCATAATGCCCTCGATTACCGCCTGTCCGCCGATTCCTGAGTATTTCATCGATTATTACCCTTTCCATCTTTTTCCGAAAAATACGAAAAGGGCTGAGCCACTCTTCAAGCTCAACCCCTTATCTCTCTCACTTATTGAATGCCATACTTACGATTGAACTTATCAATACGTCCACGGGCAGCGGCAGCCTTCTGCTGGCCGGTGTAGAAAGAGTGGCACTTGGAACAAACTTCAACGTGAATGTCCTTCTTGGTGGAGCCTGTTACAAACTCATTTCCACAGTTGCAAACAACCTTTGCCTGGTAATAATTCGGATGGATTCCTTCCTTCATTTTGTTCACCTCTCTGATTTTATTTGCGGTTTCCGACCGCGGCCTGTATGCCAATCTGCCTCTGTACATAACCACCGCCCCTGTGGACGTGGAACGCACAAATATCAGCACTGTTCAAGTTAAGCGCTTCCGTTCCCGTAAGGTTGACTCACGCGAAAGCCAAAACTGCCGTCAATCCAGACAGCTTAAACAGTATAGCACAAGAAGGACAGGATTGCAACTGTTTTTTCACAGTTTTCTCTTACTTACTCACCGTCAACACATCGTCCCGCTCCGCCAGCTTTGCCATAAACGCTGACTGGTTCAGTCCCGGCGGAAAGACCACGTCGAACTCCAGCTTGATCTCGTCTTTTTTAGTCTTTTTAATCTGTAGGCCTGCGATCTCAATGTGCTCGCCGGTCAAAAACTGCTCGATGGTCGCCACCGCGCCCGCCTTGTTCATGACCGTCATGTTAATCAGGCCGTTGGACGCCGTTTTGGCAAAATATGCTATTTTATGCATCACAAACTGCATGACGATGATCAACAGCGCTGAGCTGATTCCGATGACATACATCCCGGAACCCATTGCCAGACCCACGCCAGCGGTGGCCCACATTCCGGCCGCCGTGGTCAGGCCGTTCACCAGGTTGTTGCGCACAAAGATCACGCCCGCGCCCAGAAATCCCACTCCGCTGACCACCTGTGCGGCGATACGGGAGGCGTCCGCCTCGTATCCGTCAAAAAAACCGTACTTGGAAACCACCATCATCAGAGCAGCACCCAGCGCCACAATGGCGTGGGTGCGTATCCCTGCAGACTTATTCCGGTTTTTACGTTCATTTCCAATCAAAAGGCCCAGAAAGGCCGCGATCAATATCCGGAGCAGGTATTCCATCTGCGTCCAGATATAGGGGACCTCAAACTGATCCCAAACCGATAATACATCCATCTGTTTTACATCTCCATTTCTGTCCCAACGGCCCTAGACACAGCTGCAGGCGACAAAATGGTTCGGTTCGATCTCCCGAAGCTGCGGATTGCCCTTCTTGCAGCACTCCTGGACATAGTCGCAGCGCTTTCCAAACCGGCACTCATCCGGCAGATTGACCGGGGACGTGATCTCACCCTTGATCAGCTGACGTTTGGGCTTATCCTTGCCCACCACGGGCAGCGGAATCGCCGAGAGCAGCGCCTTGGTGTAGGGGTGGATCGGATTCTTGAACAGGATATCCGAAGGAGCCTTCTCCACCATCTGTCCAAGATACATCACCGCGATATCGTCCGAAAAATATTTAACAACCGAGAGGTCGTGGGTGATGAAAATATAGGTCAGCCCCATGTCCTGCTGCAGCT
>USLQ01000287.1 GCA_900555545.1 uncultured Oscillospiraceae bacterium
TACTCCGCCAGTAAGCTGGCCACGGAGGAGTTCCCCACCTTTGACGTCGGGCAGCGTTCGGCCGTCTCCATCGCGCGGCGGCTCCAGGATCCGATGGCCGAGCTGGTCAAAATCGACCCCAAGTCCATCGGCGTGGGCCAGTACCAGCACGATATGAACCAGACCCGCCTGACCGAGACGCTCACCGGCGTGGTGGAGGACTGCGTCAACCGCGTGGGGGTGGATCTGAACACCGCTTCGGTCTCGCTGCTCTCCTATGTCTCCGGCATCAGCAAGGCCGTGGCCAAAAACATTGTCGCTTACCGTGAGGAACACGGCCGGTTCGAGTCGCGCCGGGAGCTGCTCAAGGTATCCAAGCTCGGCCCCAAGGCGTTTGAGCAGTGCGCCGGATTTTTGCGTATACGGGAGGGAAAAAATCCCCTGGATGCCACCGGCGTGCACCCGGAGAGTTACGGCGCGGCGGAAGGGCTGCTGAAAAAGAAAGGGTATTCCGCCGGCGATCTGAAGCACGGCGGCATCCAAGGCCTGACAGTCGATGAGCGGGAACTGTCCGCGCTCGCTTTGGAGCTGGGCGTGGGCGAGATCACGCTGCGGGATATCATCGCGGAATTGAACAAGCCGGGGCGCGACCCGCGCGCGGATATGCCCCAGCCCATCCTGCGCAGCGACGTGCTGGAGCTTAAGGACTTAAAGCCCGGCATGGTGCTCAAAGGGACTGTCCGCAACGTGATCGACTTCGGCGCGTTTGTGGATATCGGCGTACACCAGGATGGCCTGGTGCACATCTCCCAGCTCTCCGACCGGTACGTCAAGCACCCGCTGGATGTGGTCAAAATTGGCGACATCGTGAGCGTCAAAGTCCTCTCCGTGGATCCCGTCAAAAAAAAGATCTCACTGACCATGCGCGGGGTCTCCCCCGCCGGAGACGGATCTCCCAGCCACATCTGAAAACGCGTGTACATGTTTTATAAAAATAATCCATAAAATATTTTAATTTTATGCTTGACAAACTATAAAAAGGTCGATATAATGGGAGTACAGATTGAGTAATCGTTTACTCAAGGGCGGAGGAAAACAAATTGAAACCCAAAAGCGTATCCATCCAAAAAATATCGGAGATCACAGGCGTCTCGGTCGCCACGGTGTCCCGCGTTATCAACAATAACGGCCGCTTTTCCAAGGAGACGGAGCGCCGCGTGAAGAAGGCGTTGGAGGAGTACCACTATACGCCCAATCTGGCGGCGCGCGGCCTCCGAACCAGTAAGATTCCCACGGTCGGTGTGATCGTCCCCGATATTACAAACGAATACTTTGCCCGCATTACGCTCAGTCTGCAGGAGCGGCTTTTTAAGGCCAACTATTCCACCATCATCTGCAACACCAACGAAAACGTGGAGATCGAGCGCCGCCATCTGGAGATGCTGCTCTCCCAGCAGGTGAGCGGAATGATCTATATCTCCGGAACACCGCAAGATCTCAGCCGGCTCTCCCACCTGCCCTCCGTATTTATCGACCGGGAACCGCGGCTCCCAAAGGGAGAGGGAAAATATCTGCTGATAGAATCCGATCATTATCAAGGCGGTTTTTTAGCAGGGCAGGAACTACTGAATCAGGGTTGCCGGAAAATTGCCATGCTCAAATACCGCAGCGATATCTCCTCGCACAACAGCCGTGAGCAGGGATTCCGTAAGGCACTGGAGCAGGCGGGCAGGAACGCGGACGATGTGACAGTCCGGATTGTCCGGGAGGTCGGCGTGGAGGAGGGACTCCGGCAGACGGAGGCACTGCTGGAATCCGTGGCGTTTGACGGCCTGTTCTGTACGGCGGACGCCTTGGCAGTGGGGGCGGTATACGCCCTGAAAAAAAGGGGACTACGTGTGCCCGAAGATGTCCGGCTTGTGGGGTATGACGATATCTCCCTCGCCCAGTACGGCGTAGTCCCGCTGACAAGCGTGCATCAGTCCATGGAGGGGATCGGGCGCCGCGGAGCGGAGGCACTATTGCAGATCATGGACGGCAAAGAGCCGGAAAAACATCATTTACTCCTGCCGGTACACCTGATCCGGCGCCGGTCTTCCGAATAAACGCCGCTTGGGCGCGGATGTGCGGGAGGAGCAGCCCTGCCGGCAGCCACGCAAGGAGTGTAAAACATATCATAGAGAAATAGCTGTATGATGCAGCGATTTCTTTTTCACCATTGAGTAAACGTTTACTCAGATTTTATGTGAGGAGGGAACACGGTGAAGACCTGTTTTTCCGCATCTCTGATGTGTGCGGACTGGCTGAACATGGGACGGGACCTGCGTATTCTAAACCAATCCTGCCAGATGCTGCATGTGGATATTATGGACGGTCACTTTTGTAAAAGTATATATCTGTCCCCGGCTTTTATCGCATCAATCCGCAGCGCCACGGATCTGCCCATAGAGGCACATCTGATGGTAGAGCATCCGGAGGATTTCATTGAGGAGACGGCGCGTGCGGGTGCGGACTATATCTCCGTGCACGCGGAGACCATTGAGCGGCAGGCATTCCGTCTGATCGACACCATTCACGCACTCGGG
>USLQ01000288.1 GCA_900555545.1 uncultured Oscillospiraceae bacterium
CCGCCTACGGTGAACTAAAAGGCAAACTGGCCGCCCGCTATCCGGAGGACATCGATGGCTACTGCGACGGCAAAGCCCCGTTTGTCCAATCGCTGGAGCAGGTCGCGCTGCACTGGTATGAGCGGCAAGAAACCGAGAATTAGGGTAAAAGCATCTGCCATGGCAGGTGCTTTTTTGACTCCCAACGAATAATTAGCACTCTAAATGCATGAGTGCTAATTCTTTACATATTGTTCATTTTCCATCCGATCTTTTTTCATAAATCCTGAGTATACTTATAGTCAGAAGGTCAGGGAAAGACAGAAAGAGGTCCCCCTCCGGAAGTCCCCCAAAGCCCGAAAATATATAACATAACTTTTAGGAGGTTTTAATTATGTTTGACATGATGCCTTTTGAACACAGCAATAACAGTATGGAACGCTTCTTTGACTCCTTCTTCGGCAATGCTTTTAACGGCCTGAGCAGCTTTGGCGGCGGCCGTACGGACATTATCGATAAGGGCAAGAATTACGTCCTGCAGGCGGAGATGCCCGGATTTGAGAAGGGGGATATCTCCATCGACATCAACGATGATATCCTGACGATCAAAGCGGAGCACAACTCGCAAAACGACGAGAAGAACGACAAGGGCGAATTTATCCGCCGCGAGCGCTCCTATGGTTCGTATGTCCGCTCCTTCAATGTGTCCGGTGTGAACACAGATCAGATCAGCGCCTCTTATAACAACGGCATTCTGGAGCTGGTGATGCCCAAAAAGGAGCCGCAGGCGCCCCAGGGCACACACATCGACATCAATTGAAAAGAACGGGAGCACAAGAGCTTCCTGCAAAAACTCAAGGCGAAGCTGAAACATGCATAGCCGAAAGGCCGGGAACTGCGGTTCCCGGCCTTTTCTGTATTTCCACTCCCGAACGACTGTGGAAAAACGGCGGCAGTTATGTTACAATAAATTCAAATATATTTTTACAGGATGTTTTTTTATGAACATTGCAATCTGCGATGACGAGCAGGCACAGCTCGATTTCCTGTGCGCGTGCGTCAAAAATTGGGGAGAAAAACGAAAAATCGACTGCAGCGTCTTCGCCTTTCAGAGCGCGAACGCCCTATGGATGGAATATGAAACAGAGCGGTACGACCTCGCCCTTTTAGATATCCAGATGCCGGGGCAGAGCGGCATGGAGCTGCGCCGCCGCAATGACGATATCGGGATTATTTTTATCACCGGTATTGCGGATCAGATGGCGCAGGGCTACGATGTGGACGCCATCCACTATCTGCTAAAGCCGGTGGCGGAACCCAAACTGTTCGAAGTGCTGGACCGGGCATTAGCACGCATGGGGGTGCAGGAGAAAAAACTCCTGTTCAAGGGCAAGGGGGACGAGACGGTCGCCGTGCCGGAGCATGAGGTGGAGTATCTCGAGGCGCGCTCGCACGATACGATCCTCGCCTGCGCGGGCGGCGACTTTCAGCTGCCCGTATCCTTTGGGGAGGCTGTCTCCGCATTGCCCGCCGGCCATTTTATCAAGTGCCACCGCTCCTACGTGGTCAACCTGCGTGCGATCCGGCGCATCGGGAAATATGAGATCACGCTCGACAGCGGTAGGGTGATCCCCGTCAGCCGGCGGCTGTACGGCGATGTGAACCGGGCGTTTATCACATTCTATAAAGGCGGCGGTGATCGATCATGAAACTATGGATCCCTATTGCGGCGGCGATCGTGATCGCGCTCGCCGTGTGCGCTGTTTTTCTGGTGCGGTACCTGATGCGGCGCTATGCGGACAAACGGCTCGATGATTACCAACGCGAATTACTCGACCGGCACTACGAGGAAGTTGAAAACATGTACCGCCAGGTCCGCGGGTGGCGGCACGACTACAAAAATCATTTGCAGACCATGAAAGTCCACCTGCAAAACAGGAACTACGATCTGCTGGACGACTACCTGAACACCTTAAACGCGGATCTGATGGAGATTGACACCGTCATCAAGACGGGCAATGTGATGGTGGACGCCATCTTAAACAGCAAGCTGACACTGGCCAAGAATAAGAATATCAACGTCAACGCCAGCGCGAGCGTGCCGGAGCAGCTCACCGTCAGCCAGACGGACCTGTGCGTGATCATCGGGAATCTGATCGACAACGCCATTGAGGCCACGATGGAGTGCACGGACGCCGGGGAGCGCTTTATCCGGGTGTATATCGGGGTGTTCAAGGGGCAGCTGTACATTTCCGTGAGCAACTCCGTCGGCGGCAAGATCAACAAACGCGGCCGCGGGGACTACGCCAGCACCAAGGGCGCCGGGCACGGATTCGGCCTAAAACGCATCGACTCGGTCGTCAAAAAATACGGCGGCTATCTCAACCGGCAGGATGAGGGCGACGTCTTTGCCACGGAGGTCTTGCTCCCGCTGTGACCGTTCGCGCACGGAACGATACCGTTCGTGCGTTTTTTGTTTTCTCATGATGTTTCCGGTGTATGATAGCAGCAGAGAGGAGATGACCAACTTGGCTCAGAATAAAGACTCAGAGAAAAAGACAAAGTACACATTCTTTCAG
>USLQ01000289.1 GCA_900555545.1 uncultured Oscillospiraceae bacterium
TCTCTTCCACAACGTCCCGTGTGGTTCCCGCAATATCCGTGACAATGGATCGCTCCTCGCCGGCCAACAGGTTCATCAGCGCAGATTTACCCACATTGGGGCGGCCCGCAATCACGGTCCCGACGCCCTCGCGGATCAACTTACCCGTATCGAAGCGGCGGAGTAAGCCCTCAAGCGCACCATCTACCTGATCCAACGTCTGTGCAGCCTGATCCGGGCGCAGCTCCGGAATCTCATCCTCCGGATAGTCGGCAAAGGCTGCCAGGTGGGCGGCAAGCAGCTGTTCCCGGATGGCGGCAATATCGCGGCTGAGCCGCCCACCGAGCGTCCCGAGTGCCGCCTGCGCCGCCGCCTGCCCCTGGGCGGAAATAATCTGCATCACAGATTCCGCCTGGGCCAGATCCATTTTACCGTTTAAAAAGGCGCGCTTGGTGAATTCCCCAGCCTGCGCCGGAACAGCCCCGGCGTCCAGCACACTGCGCAGCACGCCGCGTGTGACAGCGCTCCCCCCGTGACAGGAGAGCTCCACCACGTCCTCGCCCGTATAGCTGCGCGGCGCGCGAAAGACGAGCGCAACCACCTCATCCACCGCTGCGCCGGTATCGGGATGGCGCACCATCCCATGCATCGCCGTATATCCCTTCACATCCGTCAGTGACCGCCCGGAGGAGGCGCAAAAGACACGTGCGGCGATCTCGACCGCACGGTCCCCGGAAATCCGAATCACACCGATCGATCCCTCGCCAGACGGGGTTGCAATCGCTGCTATTGTCTCCGCCATAAGTTCAACACCGCCAAAATTAAAATTCGCATAGCAAAAAGGCGGGTTCCCCCGCCGGACAATCGCCTATATCAGTGAACAAAACCAGCCTTGCCGATCTGCTCCTCCACATAGGCACTGAAAGTTTCATAGATCTGGGCGCCCAGCGCCTTAATACGCTCGTTGGCCTCCATATCGCAGAGCATCGCAAACGTCCTGCCCATAGCGGCTCCCGTATCGCCGCCCTCGCGCAGCGCCAGGTAATAAAAAGTGAACGCCCCACCATCGGAGATGTTGTTGTAAAAATCAGGAGAGCGCGTCATGAGCTTTTCATAAAACGCGTTGATCGCCGTAGTGGCCAGCAGCTGGTTTGGAATCCGCTCATGCATCCCGGATTCCGCTGTAAAAGTTGCCAGTACACGGATCTGATAGAGGATCTCCGGATCGTTGGCATACTTGCCGGAAAGCGTTTCCAGCTCGCCATCACAGGGCGCCAGCTCCGCCAGCGACGCGCCGAGCAGGCACGCCCGGCGGCTGTTCCCATTGCGGCGCTGTGCCATCATCTCCATCGCCAGGCGCCGCAGGTCATCCTCTGTCTGCCGCTCCTCCTGTGCCTCCTCTTTTTCCGGGTCAAAAATTTTAATATCCTCGTCAGCGTTCATCAGCTTCTCCTCTTATCTGTTCAGCCGTTTGCGGCAGCCTTCTTGGCCGCAGCCTCCCGGCGCTTGCGCTTTGTCTTATAATTCATCAGGGCGTCGAGCTCCTGTTGCTCCAGGCCATAGGACCCCACCGTCACCTTGTGGCTGTTGTACATGCCGTGGAAGTCGCTCCCGCCCGTGATCACCAGATCATTCTTGCGCGCGTAGTTGAGCAGGAACTCCGTCTTTTCCGCGTCGGCAGAGGGATGGTAGACCTCCACACCGTCCAGGCCCTCGCGTACAAGTTCTTCCATCACCCGGATGCTGTCATATTCAAACGGATGGGCGAGCACAGCAATACCGCCCGCCTCGTGGATCTCCTGCAGCACCTCATGGCAGTCGGGGTACTTGATGGGCACCTTAACATTATTCTCCCCAGGGCGAAGAAATAATTCATCAAACAGATCGCTGAAGATCGAATCGGAAAGCCCCGCATCCATCAGCGCATGCATAATGTGCTGCTTATAGATATTCGTACTGCCGGACGTGCTGCGCATGATGAACTCCGGAGTCAAGTGGAAGCGCTTGGCCACCCGCAGGACCATGTACTGGCCCGCACGGCGCCGGGCCAGACTGATCCGCTTACAGAGCCCCTCCAGCCGGTCGGGGTGATCCGCCAGATAGCAGAGCAGATGCACATTACGGCCCGTCGCCGGATCGACAGTGGACAACTCCACCCCCGGAATCACATTGACACCATGGCGTTGACCGATCACTTTGCCCCGCAGGGTAGCAGCCATGGAGTCATGATCCGTAATGCCGATCGTGGAGACACCCGTGCTGGCTGCGAGTGTAATCAGTTCCTCTATGCCGAGGGATCCATCCGAAAGTTTTGTGTGGCAGTGTAAATCCGCTAACATTTTCTCACCATCCGTTTTTTGCGCATACGTACTCAATATAAAATCATAATTAAATTATACGCCATTTTTTTTGATTTCGCAAGGCAAACTCCGGTCCGCTGCTCAAAATTGTTGAAAAGGGATGCATTGTACACCTGCTCGCCGGCAAAAATTTGAGAAAAAAAGCATAAAAGGCCTTTCTCCCCCCATGGGCAGGCAGGAGCAAATGCTATACGCCGCGATAAAAGAGCCCGCGCGTAA
>USLQ01000290.1 GCA_900555545.1 uncultured Oscillospiraceae bacterium
AGAAAAAGATGCGCGCCGCCGCAAAGGTTACAAACGCTGCATAATCCCCCTGATTACAGGAAAATGAAGAGGTGTTCCATATGCTCGAATGGCTGGCCGCGCACGCGGCGACAATCATTATTTCTGCAGTCCTGATTCTTTTGCTCGCACTGGCTGTCCGGTACATCATCAAAAAGCGCCGGAACGGCGGATGTATCGGCTGTGATGCCTGCTCCGGTAAGGAAGGGGGCTGTTCTGCCTGCCATGGATGCACCTCGCAGGCCAGGCATGAACGCCATTGCTCCTGCCCGGGAGACCGGAATCAATCCTGAAATGCCCTCCGCACCGCAGAATTGCGGTGCGGGGAGTTTTTTGCCGGAACGCGGCGCGTTGACAAAACAGGTTCCGTGTGATAAGATAAATTGAATTGTGAGAGTCATTCTTATTTTTGAAAATTCAATATCATATCACGCTTCTTTCACATTTTAAGGATATGATAATACTGGTACCCGTATGGGAGCCGGCAACTATGATAAAAAGTGAGGGATTCCTATGTATTGTGTCAAACAGATTCAGGAGGATCTTTATTGGGTCGGCGGAACGGATCGCCGCTTGGCCCTTTTTGAAAATATGTACCCCATCCCGCGCGGTGTCTCCTACAACTCTTACCTGGTGATGGACGAGCAGACTGTCCTGCTGGATACCGTTGACCGTGCCGTTTCAGATATTTTTCTGGAAAATATCGCCCATGTACTGGGCGATAGGGCGCTTGACTACTTGATTGTCAACCATATGGAGCCCGATCACTGCGCCGTCATCGGCGAGCTGCTGCTCCGCTATCCGGCGCTCCAGGTGGGCGGCAACGCCAAGACGATCGCCATGATTAAGCAGTTTTATGACTTTGAGGTGGATTCCCGTGCAGTGATCGTAAAGGAAGGGGATATGCTCTCCACAGGGCAGCACACCTTTACCTTTGTAATGGCGCCGATGGTTCACTGGCCGGAGGCTATGGTCCCCTACGACCCTACCCGCAAGATCCTGTACTCGGCCGATGCGTTTGGCACCTTTGGCGCGATGAACGGCAACCTGTATGCGGACGAGGTTGACTTTGACCGCGACTGGATGGATGACGCACGCCGCTACTATACCAACATTGTCGGTAAATACGGCCCTCAGGTGCAGGCGCTGCTCAAAAAGGCCGCCGGTCTGGAGATCGCTATGATCTGCCCGCTGCATGGACCGGTCTGGCGTACGGATATCGCCAAATTTGTGGAAAAATACGACCGCTGGAGCAGTTACCGCCCCGAGGATGCAGCCGTCCTGATCGCATACGGCTCCGTCTACGGCCATACCGAAAATGCGGCCAACATCCTGGCCGCCAAGCTGGCCGATTTGGGTATCCGGAACATCGCCATGTACGATACCTCCGCCACGCACCCCTCATACATTCTCTCTGAGGCGTTCCGGTGCAGCCACATCGTGTTCGCCTCCTCCACCTACAACAATGGCATTTTCACCTCCATGGAGACACTCCTCGCCGACCTGAAAGCGCACAACTTGCAAAACCGCAAGTTCGCGCTGATCCAGAACGGCACCTGGGCGCCGGCCTCCGGTAAGCTGATGAGCGAGTTGCTCGCGGGATTCAAGGGCTTTGAGCAGATCGGGGAGACGGTCACGCTCAAATCCGCCGTCAAGCAGGAGCAGTATCAGGCGCTGAACACACTCGCCGAACAGATCGCCGCCTCCGTCCGGGAGAGTGCAGTCTGACCGAACCTGTATAACACCGCGTAAAATTCATTTTCGCGGCAATAATAAAATCAAGCAAACGAAAGGAGCAGCTGTACCATGAAAAAATATGTCTGTGAGATCTGCGGCTATGTTTATGATGAGGAGCTCGGCGATCCCGATAACGGCATCGCCCCCGGCACCAAGTGGGAGGATCTGCCGGATGATTTTGTCTGCCCGCTCTGCGGCGTGAGCAAGGACAACTTCGCTGAGGAATAATTCCCAAAACACAGAATCCCCTGCCCAGTGCAGGGGATTTTTCATTTAGCACTACATTGTCTGTCCGGCTGATACAATTTGCGCCCGGGGCGGTACGTCCCGGGCTATTTTAAATCCCCCGTGGCCGGATTGTCGAGCAGTTTCCCGTCCTCATCAAAGCGCGAGCCGTGGCAGGGGCAGTCCCAGGAGTGCTCCTGCGGGTTCCACTTGAGCGCGCAGCCCAGATGTGGACAGCGCCGCGTGGTCGGCGTGAGAAAATCCACCGCCGTTTCGAATGCGTTTACAGCCAGCTGCGGGTGCAGGATAGATCGCGACGGCCGGAACACTTCGCCGGCCGGATTCTCCCTCCCACATACCAAGTCGCTCAGGAGTATGGCCGCCGCCATGGCGGAGGTCATCCCCCACTTGTTGAATCCAGTTGCCACATAAAAATCCGGTGTGGACGGCGCGTACTGCCCGATGTAGGGGATCCCATCGAGCGTCATACAGTCCTGCGTGGCCCAATGGGCCACCTCTGCCGCCTGCGGATAGAATTGCCGCGCATCACGGCGCAGCTCCCGCCATCCACC
>USLQ01000291.1 GCA_900555545.1 uncultured Oscillospiraceae bacterium
CCGCCGCAAGCAGCGTTTTCAGCACGGATGTCACCTTCATCTTCAAGTTCAGAGACTGCATGAAGGAGTGGCCGTATTTCTTCTTGTCGATCAGGTGGAACACCACCAGCTGTATGATGGCAATCACCGCAAAGAGCGCCAGGAAAATCGGCGTCAGCCACCAGCTCGGGAAGAGCGGGAACAGCCCGATATTCGGCAGCCCCGGCGCGAAAATGGAATTGACGATATAGATCGCCACGCCGCCTGCGACCGCCGTAATCACACTCGTAATCCAGTATCTCTTTTTGCTGTACACGGTCGGGTTCAGTTCATTCGTCCCAGCGCAGGAGACAAAGAATTTTGTCTCATACAGCAGACCGGCAAGAGGCGCCAGCATGGCGATCATCGCCATAGCCGCCACAAAGTTTAATCCCTCACGCCAGAGGAAGATCACACTCTGCGTATCTACGGGTGAGGCGCCCTCCGCGCCCAGCTCACCGCCGTTGTACTGGAATACCTGTTCAAAGTATTTAACAATATACCGGGCCGTCTGAACCGAGAAAAAGTTCTTACTGTGTGTCTCCGGATGGAGGCAGATGATGCGCGTGCTGCGATTTTCAATCGCATCCTGAAGATCGGTATTGCTGTCGGCGGAGAGATCATAGATGTTCCCCAGCTGAGTGCTGCTGGCAGTCTCGTCATCGAGAACATACCAGTTTTCCAGCTCCATTCCGTCCGTGATATGCCAGCTCTCCTTAGCCGTCTCGCCGCTGGGGAAAGCCGCAACACCGAAATCGTAGTTTCCGCCGATCAACGCCATATTCACCTGACAGTTCCGGGTCACGCTGTGGCCGGCCACCTCGACCGTCTGGGCCGCGCCGCCGTTTTCAGCCGTACCGCCGATCAGGCACACCGCCTTTACCATGGTGTCGTATTCCGCGCGCTTTTCAGCCCGAATCTGCGTGTAATAGGCGAGCTGCTCTTCATCCAGCCGCTCAGACGCGAGTGCATCGGCATCCCGAGTGATCTCCTCGGCCGTAAAAGTCTGGCCGAAGGTATCATACAGCACATTGATCATGATATCGTTAAAATTCAGATATCCACAATCCATCACCGCGGTTTGTCCCGCTCTTCTCGATCCCTGCGAGTGTCCGGCCACACCGATCCGCTCCGGATCCACAAAGTTGAGCGTGCGGACAAAGTTCACGGCATCCAGCATTCCGCTGGGCGTGGTCCACAGATCCAGCCCCTGCTCGCCCATGTCGTTTTCATCATTCGGGGGCATTTCGCTCAAGCCGGTTCCGTATCCGTTGACATTCAGCACCACGAACTGACGGCGGGCGAGCTCCTCCGCGATTCCGCGCATATTGCCCTTTGTCACACCGGCGCCGTGCGCCACGACAATCGCCGGCAGGCTGTCCGTGTCGCTTACCCCTGCGGGATAGTACAGATCCGCGGAGAGCATTGCCCCACGGGAATCGATTTGGATCTGCTCAATCTTGATTTTCCCGCCCTGCGAAGAGATCAGCTGTGCCGCAAAACTGCACACAAGGATCACAGCCAGGCATACTGCCAATGCGATCACATTTTTTCTCTTTCGGCTTTGATTTTTCATTTTTCCCTTACCTCACTTTCTTCCCAATTTTGTTCTGAATCTTTGCGTCTCCCTTTTATTACCTATCCCTCCTCCATCAATTTGTAACTTTGAATTTTATCCCAAAAAGGCATAACACTACAGCTACCGCCGTCGTGTTATGCCCTTCTCTATACTCTGCACATAACAAATTGTTGTTTTATGCATATAATTATACAGTACTGCATCATAATATACAATACACAATTAACACAATGATCGGTAGAACTTTTTGGAATATTTTCTAAAATTTCTTTTATATTTCCTTTTTTTACACTTTCTGTTATAATATTCTGGAACATTTACCAATCGTTGGGGCAAATGGGTACAGTCGACATTGTTAGCAATTCCGTCCCGGCGGTGGGGAGGCCGTTTTTGATCCCTCAAAATTTTTAGGAGGTGATGATTTGGAACTTCAATGGATGGGGCAATACCGTGAGATCGTCCGGGCACTGATCCGATACGCAAATTTATATGCCCATTTTCAGGCGGATAAAAGAGGCGACGGCATAGACGTTCCCCTCACCGCACATGAATGGCAGACCCTGGAATGCATTTGTGAATTTGAAGACAATATGTACAACATGGCCTATTTGGCAAAAAAGATCGGCATTCCAGCCAGTAATTTTTCAAAATACGTGAAAACATTAACTTCCCTCGGTTTGGTAGAACGTTACCGCCTGGCCGGCAACAAAAAAAATATTATTTTAAAGCTTTCGCCAAAGGGAAAAGAGCTGTATTTAAAGCGAAGCCAATTGATCTTGACAGAGTGGGCACCTATCTTTTCCATTTTAAAGGACATCCCGCCGGAAGAACTGAATCAATTTACAGATTTTATCGTAAAATTTGGGGACGTTATGGATTCCAGCGTCCAGAGCGAACCAGTGCTGCACAAGATGGACCCGTAAATGGACCCGTAAACAGAATAAAAAT
>USLQ01000292.1 GCA_900555545.1 uncultured Oscillospiraceae bacterium
CCGGCGGCAGCCCAAACTGACTTTGCAGCGCGGTCGCCGCCGAATTCCCCTGCGTCATATTCCCGATGCCAAAGGAGGCCAATACACAGCATCCAGCAAACAGAACCGCCATCCATCGAAAGCCCAGGCCGCGCTCCATATACCCCATCGGGCCGCCTGAGTAAGAGCCGTCCTCCCTGCGCGTGCGGTATTGCACCCCCAGGGCATTTTCCGCGAAGCTCGTCATCATCCCCAAAAAGGCGGAAACCCACATCCAAAATATCGCCCCTGGTCCGCCGAGGATCAAGGCGCCTGCAACCCCCACGATGTTCCCCGTGCCGAGTGATGCGGCCAGGGCTGTGGTCATCGCCTGAAGCTGACTGATATTTCTTCCTCCCGCTGCGCCCTGCCCCCTGTGAAAAAGTGTGCAGAAGGTACGCCGCTGCCAGAGACCAAAGCGCCGCACCTGGAAAAAACGGCTGGCCACAGCCCGGCGCCCAAAAAGGCCGCAATCATGGCCGGCCCCCATACCAGATCATGCGCTGTGTGGATCAACTGCTCCAATACCCTCATATAAGTCCCCCCTGCTTTGCCCGCGCCGGATTCCTCCGGCACACGCCGTTACCTTATAAAAAAGAACGATTTTTTATATTTATTTCCCCGGGAATTTATGATACAATAATGAATGATTGGGCGGATTTCATAAAAAATCATTTTATCTGACCCGACATATTTCTCAAATAATTGCCCTGTAAAAGGATTTCATTGTCCGGTACAAAATACTATAATGAAATCGTTTAACGGCACACTTTACAGTGATCCGAGAGATCATTCATTGAGGAGGAATATCCATGGAAAAGAACGCGCAAACCCTCAAGCCGCGCATCTACACGGTCGGTACCTCGCACCTGGACACATCCTGGAACTGGACGCTGGAGACGACCATCAGGGACTACATATCCAAAACCCTGTTGGAAAACTTTGAGCGCTTTGAAAAGTATCCGGAATATGTATTCAGCTTTGAAGGGGCCTACCGGTATGAGCTGATGGAGGAGTACTATCCGGAGGAGTTCAAACGGCTCAAGCAATATGTGGCGGCCGGCCGCTGGAACGTAACCGGCAGCTCCTATGAGAATGGCGATGTGAACGTCCCCTCTCCGGAGAGCCTGTTCCGCAACATCCTGTACGGCAACAACTACTTTGATGAGAAGTTTGGCAAGCGCAGCAAGGATATCTTCCTGCCCGACTGCTTTGGCTTCGGCTACGCACTGCCCGCCATCGCCCACCACGCAAACCTGCTCGGCTTTACGACACAGAAGCTGACGTGGAGCTCCGCCTACGGGATCCCGTTTGATCTGGGTATTTGGAAGGGTGTAGATAAAAACGGCATTTACGCCTCCCTGAATGCGCTCTCCTATGTGTCGGTGCTCAGCAAGGTTCGTGAAAACCACAAGATCACTGATAAACTCAAAAAGAATATCAATGAGTTCGGCCTCCCCTTCACCTATGCGTTCCACGGCGTCGGCGACCGCGGCGGCGCGCCCAAGGACAGCTCCGTTGCAACTGTGTGCCGCGAACTGCGTGAAAATGAGAACAGCGCCGTGGATGTACTCTCCGCCTCTGCCGACCAGGTGTTCCGCGATATGGACACGTTGCTGACCAAGGAACAAAAAGAGCGCCTGCCCGTGTGGGATAACGAACTTGTTTCCACCGACCATGGCGTGGGCGGCTACACCTCCCGCGCTATTGGAAAGCGTTGGAACCGCCAGAATGAAAACCTGGCTGACCGCACGGAAAAATCTGCCGTGGCAGCCCTGCACCTGGGAGCGCCATACAACAAGAAGAAGATTGACGAGGCGTGGAAACGCGTCATCGCCCACCAGTTCCACGACGATATTCCCGGCACCTCCCTCCAGAGCTGCTACAAACGCAACTGGAACGATTACATGCTCTCCATCAGCGAATTTTGCGAGGAGTACCGTGCCAATGTGGGCCGTGTCGCCTCCCTGATGGATACCTCTTTTGCCAAAGGCACGCCGGTGGTTGTCAATAACCCGCTTCAGATTGCACGCCGTGACGCCGTCGAGGTGGAAATCAAAACGGACCGCTCCACGGCATGCGTGCGCGTGTACAACGCTGCCGGGGAGGAGGTCCCCGCGCAGGTTGTTTCGGTCCGCCGTGACAAACTCAAGGCTGTCTTTATCGCGGATGTCCCGGCGCTTGGATACGCCTGCTATGACATCCGCCCCTCTGTAGAGCCCTGCCCCCTGGATACGGGGCTGCGCGCAGAGAAAAAGCGGCTGGAGAACGAAAAATACTACGTAATCCTGGACGACAACGGCGATGTGTGTGAAATCTTTGACAAGGAACTGGGGAAAAACATCCTCAAGCGCCCCATCCGCATGGGACTACACGAGTACTATGGCAGTGTAATCTACCCTGCGTGGGAGCTCCGCTATCAATCTGTATGTAAGGAGCCCATCGCATATGCGGCGGACCCGGCGTTTGAAATCCTGGAGAAGGGACCGGCACGCGTCACGATCCGTACCTCCCGTACGGCAGG
>USLQ01000293.1 GCA_900555545.1 uncultured Oscillospiraceae bacterium
GGCTACCGCCTGGCACAGCCGGCGAGGATCTCCTCCCATGGCGGGGCCAAGGACTGGTTCATCGCGGAGATGAACCGGCCTGGCTTTACCATAGAAATTGGCAGAGGAACAAATCCTCTGCCAATCGAAAGTTTTGAATCCATCTATCTGCGCCTTCGTGAGATGTTGATGCTTTTTTTGCTGATGTAAGCCCACCCGTGAATGCAAAACCTCCGCGCCGCAAAAGGATGGAACTGCTGCGGTGCGGAGGTTCATTTGGCATTTTTGTTGATGGGTTACCGCGCGCGGCACTCCAGGCAGATCCAGTTGGCGCTCTGGGTGCGGTTGGTCACTTCAAATCCACAGCGGTCAAGCGCGTTCAGGACGTCTTGCTCACGGCTGTCGATGATGCCGGAGACGATATAGGAGCCGCCCTCGGCCAAAAAGTCCTTTGCGTTTTGGGAGAGGAGGATAATTGCGTCGGCTACAATGTTGGCGGCGATCACGTCGAATTTACCGTGGACTCTCTCCGTCAGATCGCCGTGGAGGATGGTCAGCTGCGGCTCGTGGAAGCCATTTTCTGCGCCGTTCTCCCGCGCCGTTTTGACGGCCAGCTCGTCAATATCTACGCCCACGGCGCTCCGCGCGCCAAGCAGCAGCGCGGCGATGGCGAGAATGCCGCTGCCGCATCCAAGGTCGAGCATCGTGCAGCCCGGAGCGATATGCTTTTCCAGTGCCTCCAGGCACAGGCGCGTTGTGTCGTGGCCGCCGGTGCCGAATGCGAGGCCGGGCTCGATGTTGAGCACTTTCCGGTTTTCGCAGCCATCAGGCAGTTCCGCCTCCCACAGCGGGCGGATAACCAGTTTTTCACCGGTTTTAAGGGGCTTAAAATATTTTTTCCAGTTATTCTCCCAGTCCTCGTTATGGCAGACGTCGGTCTCGATCGTAAAGGGGATATTTGCGGCGGTTAACAGCTCGCGCATCAGTGCCACACGCTCTGCTGGGCTCTCCGCATCGGAAAAATACGTGTGGATGTATCCCACAGTGCGATCCTTTTGCAGCAGTTCCTCATCGATCAGATCAATGTGCGCGATCTCCATTGCCTCTTGCTCCAGGTCGCGGTAATCCTCGATATAAATGCCGCCGTCGGCCGCCATGGAGCAGATATCCGCTGCCGCGTCAATGTCTGCGGCGTTGATCTTTACTTTGACTTGAACCCATTCCATTTTATTGTTCCTCCTCTATATTCTCTACGGTAATACCGGAATGTGCATGATCAAAATGATGATGACAAAATGCAGGGGATAGATCATGTAAAAGAACCATTTGCCAAATGCGCCGCCCGATCCGCGCTGCCCGTTATACAGGAGAATCAGCGGGATAAACAGGAACAACCCGGCCTCCCACAGGTGCAGGTACCAGACGGATCCACTGGTCAGATCGGTGGTTAGAATGTATAACAGATCAGCGCCTGCAATCAGGGCAAAGGCGGTCAGTTGCCGCCTGCGGCTGCTGCGGAATAGATCAAAACACAGCACCCACAGCGGGGCGACGGCGCCCCAATCCCCGGAAATTGATAGGACGAGCAGCAGGGCGGTAAATGTCCATTTGACGGCTGGCGGCGCCGTGCTGTGGCGGACGGCCAGAACGAAAAAGGAAATCAGCAGCGTGAAGAGCACGTTGAGATTGGCATGGAACAGCCCGCCGTGCAGGAAGGCGTAGGGGAATTGTGAGATTATGGCGAACAGTAGCAGCCGAAGCGCATAATTTTTACGGGAAGAGGTGTGGTGAAAGCCCTCGGCCAGAAAAAAACACATGACCGGCGCAGTCAGCCGTCCGATTGTCCGGCAAAAGAGGTAGAAGATGCCGGCCCCCGGGATCAAAAAAACACCCACATGATCCAGAATCATGGCAGCTACGGCGATATTTTTCAGCTGGTTCCGGTTCAGGCCGTGTGCGGCCGGCACAGTGTTCATAGGACTCCTCCGTGTGGAATCGGGACGCATCCCCGTAGGGCTATTATACCGGATCTGGCAAAGGGTGTAAACAGTCCGGCGTAAATATCTGGCCGGGTTCACCGCATCCCCTTGTTTTTTGGGAGAAAAATAGGGTATAATAGGAAATAAGATTTGTCTGGGGCCGTCTGTGCAGGCGGCCGGTAATGGGGAACGGGCTGTTGCGGCGGAAAGGAGACATCCGAATGAGAAATCCCATGCGCAGGCGTCATCTGCGGTTTGAGACCCGCGAAAAGGAAAATCAAAAAAAGCGCCTCTACTTTGCCGCCGGATTTTTGGCCTTTCTGGTGCTGTTTGGCTCCGTGGCTGCCATCATGATGTACCGGATGTATCAGGAGAACGGCGGGAGTCTTCTTGGCCCAGTGGAGACCACACAGCCGCCGGAGGCCTCCGGCGAGGCTGAGAGCGTGGAGTATATTCTGCCGGAAGTCAGCGGGAAGGAGAACTTCCTGATTGCGTGTACGCCGGACGATCACTCCTACGTGGAGTTCCTTGTGCTGGTGTGCGTTGATATGGATCAGATTACGGCACACGTCT
>USLQ01000294.1 GCA_900555545.1 uncultured Oscillospiraceae bacterium
GCGGTCGAAGCCGATATCGCACACCGGCATTGCGGGGACAAGCGTGAGCTCCGCGCTCAGGAAGTCCTTCTCGATGATACCGTACTTCTCATGGAGGATCTTGAGGATATTCAGCTTAACTTTTTCGCTCTCGTCATCACACTTGAACGGACGGGATCCTATCAGGATGTTGAGCTCCTCGCCCTTGATAATCTGGGGAGCGGTACGTTTCATCTGCTCGTCTGCCAGGTGCGGCAGGAGATCGGGCACCACCAAGCGCGGGTCGCCCGCATCCTCGCCGATGTTGACGGTAATCTTTTCCCCGCCCTTTTTCACGATGACGCCGTGCAGGGAGAGGGGGATGGCCGTCCACTGGTATTTTTTAATGCCGCCGTAGTAGTGCGTCTTAAAGAGGGCGAGCTCCGTATCCTCATACATGGGGTTGGGTTTTAAATCCAGGCGCGGGGAGTCGATGTGCGCCGCGTTGATGCGCACGCCCTCCCGCAGGCTCCGGCGCCCGATGGTGGCCAGGATGATCGCCTTTCCGCGGTTGTTGCAGTACACTTTACTGCCCGGCACATATTTCTCCCCTGGAATAAAGGCGATAAATCCCGCCTCCCTGGCCTTTTCCTCGAAATATGCCACTGCCTCGCGCTCCGTACGGCACCGGTTTAAAAAGTCCATATACCCGGCGCAGAACGAATCCGCCTCGCGGATCTCGTCATCCGCCATTGTCTCCGCGCCGTTGTCGGACTGATAGAACAGCGCCTTTTTGAGTTCCTTTGCGTTCTCACTCATTGGACAGACCTCCTATAAATTGTAAAGTTCCTGATATTTTTCAACCGCCCGCGATACCTTATACACATAGTGTGCCGTATCCCGGGTCGGAATATTTGTCAATTTTTGGCCGTCCGGCGCGTAATCCGGGTTCTCCAGCCACTCGTTCACGCGGCCGCGCCCGGCGTGATAGGCCGCAACAGCTGTGTTCTCATCGCCAAACTCCTCGAGCAGCATGCTCAAAAAGAGGGTACCGTACCGGATAGCCGTCTCCTGATCAAAAAGAGCCTCGTCCGGCAGATCGTCGCCCGTCTTGGTCTGGAGCCAGTCAAAGGTGTCGGGCGTCATCTGCATGATGCCCAGCGCCCCCAGATCGGAGACCGCATCCGGATCGAACCCGCTCTCCGTATTGATCACAGCGTAGATGAGATATTCCGGTACACCGTATTCCTGCGCATACTGCTCCACAAGTGATGTCTCCTTGAGCGGGTACAGACTCTTTAGGATCGTCTGATAGGAGACCGCCGTACAGATCCCTATCAGTACCAGCAGCACTGCTGCAATCACAGGTATGATTCGCTTGCGTTTTCGGGTCAAGTCAGCGCCTCCTCGATTTGAAGGTGGAGCCGTTCCAGCTCTTTTTCGAGTGGAAACGGCGGGTAGTTCCTGATTATCATATCAGCCCGGCGCTCATAATATGCGCACGGGAACTGAACAGCCATGCGTTCTTTGATTATTTCCGCCGGAATTTGATCCCGGCCCAGTAAACGCTCCAGCCGGATCTCCTCCGGCGCCGTCACAACCACAATAAAATCGCAGATTCGGTCTGCCCCGGCCTCAAAAAGCTGCGCGCCGTCCATCACGGCGACACGTGCCCCCGAGCGAAAGGCCCTCTCCCGCTCAGCTTCCATGCGGCGAACGATCGGCGGATGGGTGATCGCATTGAGCGTTTTGGTCCGTTCCGGGGAGGAAAAAGCACGCTCGGCCAATTTGCCCCGGTTTAAGATGCCGCCCTCCAGGATATCTGAACCGAAGGCCGCCGCCAGTTCGGCGAGCACAGGGCTGTCCGGTTGGGTGATCTCCCGGGCAATTTGATCCGCATCAATGACAGCGTAGCCCCACTCCCGCAACTTTTTGGCCACTGTACTCTTGCCCGCACCGGTGGGGCCGGTCAGGCCGACCGTCAAATTACGCTTCAAGCTCGATCACCTCAAACGACGCAGCGCGCATCAGCCGGTTATACACGGCCAGACCAACGCCCTCCCCAGAGGGCATCCGGGCGTAGACGCGCTGGGCTCCGCGCTCATCCAGCTCCCGCAGGGCGTCAAACAGTTTGTGCGCCTGTGCACTGGAATCCGTCTGTGCACCGTACTCGATGGCGGGGACGTTCAGCCGCTCCCCCTCCCCATCAAAGCATAGGGCATATACGCCGTCCTCTGTGCTGTGTGCATTGACATATTGGATGTAATCATCCAGGGAGCCATCGAGCACGGTGACGCGCGCTTTGGGGGCATAGTGGCGGTACTTCATGCCGGGTGAGGCGGCCTTGACGCCCGCCTGGATCCACCTCGCAAACCCCGAGCACGGCGCGCACCATCTCCGGCGTGATCCCGCCTGGGCGCAGGATGCGCGGCGTGCCGCCCACCAGAGTAATCACGGTGGACTCCACGCCTACGGAGCATTCGCCGCCATCGATGATATAATCGATTTTGCCGTTTAAATCCTCGTATACGTGTTCCGCCCGAGTGGGGCTTGGCCGGCCGGACGTGTTGGCG
>USLQ01000295.1 GCA_900555545.1 uncultured Oscillospiraceae bacterium
CTATGTTGGGCATATATTATAATATTTTCCGGCGAATTTTGTCATAACCCAAAGAAGAGGGGGCGGCAGGGGGATTTACCGAATCCTTGAAAAGCCAAATGGATTTCAAAGAGGGGATCAGGGACAAATTTTATGTGGGTAGCAACTGACAGCGTCAAAAATTAGTCATATTATTTATCTAAAAAATATAAAACAACCGCTATATAAAACGGATTACTTGTAATATTGCTAATTTGATGTTATAATCTGATCAGTTGAATTTTGTAATGGAGGTAATAGTCTTGAATTCGAGCAAAATCACCAAGCTGCTTTCAGATGCACGTGTCTACTGGAAGCGGCCCATGCCCGGGCGGTACATGCCTTTTAAAGAGGTATTTGCCTATTCCTTTGGCGGTATCGGCATGTATTTCCTGATTTACTGTGTGCAGCAGCTGATGCTGAGCAGTACCAACGTCTATATCGGTAGCGCGGTCGGAATCTCGCCGAACTTTATGTATATTCTGTACGCGATCTCCATCGTTGTCTCTTTCCCTGCTACCGCGATCCGGGCGAACATTATCGATAACGCCCGGAGCAAAAAGGGGAAATACAGGCCCTATATGATGTACATGGCCTTCCCGACCGCTCTGCTTGTCATCGGCATGGTGTTCACGCCGTATGAGCAGATCAAGGAGGCCCTTTCAAATACCACGCCACTGATCGGCAATATCTCGAACGGCGAGTTGGTCAACGGTGCTCTGGTGCTGCTCTTCAACATCGGGTTCCAGTTCTTCTACTCCTTCTTCTATGACTCCTACGAGAACCTTATCATGGTTCTCTCTCCGGATACGAAGGAGCGTTCTGACGTCCTGGCGATCAAGTCCATCGTCTATTCGCTGGCACCGTCTATTGCCACCGCGCTGATCCCGCTTTTCGCCAACTGGTTCTATAATGGTAATATGTACAACCTGTGGCTTTTCCGCGTGTTGTATCCGCCATTTGCCATCATTGGCATCCTGTGTGCGGTGTATGTCTATGCGAATACGCAGGAGAAGATCATCCAGGCCAAAACGCACGTCATCCGCATCAAGTTTATGGACGCCATCCGTTCCGTGGCCAAGAACAAGCTGTTCTGGGTGATCTCCCTGGCCGGATGGGTCGGCTTCCTGGAGACTACATACGGCAACATGCTCCAGTGGTGTTTCCAGTACCACAACGAGAACGGTGTCTCTGCGGAGGTCTTTACAGTCGTCCAGTTGTTTGTCAGCAACGCAAACCTCTGGGGAATGTTGGCCGCGCCGTTTGCCATCCGTAAGTGGGGGAAGAAGAAAGTGCTGATTGTGACCAATATGGTCAATGCTGCTTTCCTGGCTCTCCTGTGGCCGGTTGTAGAGGCGGAACCAGCCAAGATGGTGCTCTACATTGCAGCCGTCCTTTTTGGAAACTACCTTATGACCTCTTTTGGTGTCATCCTGACGCCTGCGGTCAATGCGGATATCCGTGACTACCAGCAGTACTTGACCGGGGAGCGCATTGACGGTATGTTTGCGACAGTCGGCCTGATCGGTACGGTCATCACACTCGGAACAAGTGGTATTGTCCCCGCCCTGTATGAGAAGCTGGGGATCAACCAGGCAAAGGTAGATGAATTGGCGCCGCAGATTCTCCAGCTCACGGGCGATCGTTTTGAATCTATTTCAGAGATCACACAGTCGCCGTACAATGTACTATATATCAACGATATTTTCCAAAACGTCTTCGCGGTAATCGTCCTGCTGTCCGTCATCGGCGCCGTCCTGAACTTTATTCCCTATTTCTTCTATGATATGACGGAGCTGCGGCAGCGCAGCATTGTCAAGGTGCTTCAGCTGCGCGCCATGTTTGAGGACTATGGCAATGGTGTCCTCAACGATAAGGATATCGTCTCCACGATCGATATGATTGAGGAGTCCAAGGTGATGGCTACCGCACAGCCAAAGGATCTGAAGGCGCTGAAGGCCAGTATTAAGAAAGCCAAGGGGTCTAAGGCGGATAAAAAGGCCGCGAAAAAGGCGTACCGTAATGCGGTCAATTATAATGAAAATATTGAGATCTCCAAGTTTGTCATGACGGAGATGAATAAGTTCAGCACGCCGGAGTGGCAGTTCAAGCTGGAAGAGGCTAAAAAACTGTATGCGGCGGGCCTGAGCGGTCTGACATCCGATACCATGGAATATCTGAATGACGTCCTCGCCAGGGCGAAGGCAATGCCGAAAAAGACAAAGCTTGAAAAAGAGGAGCGCTCCGCAGCGATCACCTCTGCAAAGAACCGCATTTATAGTAAAAAGGTGATTGAGGAAAAGCATGGCGGAAAGATCGAGGAATTCGATGTTTCCATCTTCGAAGCCCTGTTCGAGCGTGATGATAAGAATCTGGAAGCGCGCACGGCGCTTGAGGATCAGATCTATGCCGCGAAAAAATCCAAGGATCAGACGAAGGTTAACGAATTGAAGGCCCAGGTAAAACAGTTAAAAGAGGAGAAGAAAGTCATCGACGCGGA